>CASBQM010000145.1 GCA_949127645.1 Synechococcales cyanobacterium PMM_0036 | reverse complement strand
TTGGTGCGGCATCCTGTAGCCCTAACAGCAAGGTTTCCACATCCCAACGCAGCAACAGCAGGCAGCTATGAACGGTTTGAGAACCAGTGGGGTCGTCGTCGAGAACGATGATTTTTGGAGTAGTCATGGGGGCGTAGAAATGGGAAGTTGGAATCTATTCACGATAATATGTGCTGGCTTTGCTGGTTTCATCAATAACATTAGTGACGACGATCGCTCCAATCAAACATGATGCTGTGGTTTGCCTGGGGGTTAATCTGGCTTAATATGCGCAGATACGCCTCGGCATCGCTGCGGCGGCGAAATCGCTCTATGACGATCGTGCGGGCATTGGGCAAACAGAGAATGATGCACCAGGGAAACAGAATCTCGGAGTAGGACATGGCAAATTGGGGCGATCGGGCGATCGCGCTAAGGGGAATAGGTAGGATTGCAAGGCGGCTCTCGTTCACAGCCGAACGAAGCTAACTCGCCGCATTGCGAGGACAAAAGACCGTAAATCGCTGAATTGATGAGAAACTAAGGAACAGATAAGCCCCTACCAAAGATTTTGAGTCTCGGCAAATGGCTTGTTCTGATGCCTTAAACAACTGTTTTACTTCTTCTCTTATCCAAACACGCTTGTAATCAGAAGTCAAGCTCTATTGGATAAGCTTGCTTGTAATAAATGAATCAAGAATCTTCCAAAGATAAAGAGTCTCCGTTCAGAAAGCGCAGAGAAGAGTTGGGTTTGACCCAGCGGGATATTGCTTTAGCTTTAGGCAAAACCGATCAAACCATCAGCAATTGGGAAACGGGATTATATGAGCCGAAAATGACTCCCCGTGAGGTAAAACGGCTCTGTCGGTTGATGAACTGGACGCTGGAAGAAATGCCCGACGAGTTTGCTGCATCCAAGGAATAGAGTTACTTTTGGAGAAATGGTGGAGGGGCGATCGCTCCAATCTTGTAATAGGTGAATTAGGCGGAATTTTGGCAAGAATTAGCCCAAAAAAATCATGAACTTTTCGGGCTAATCAGCAGGTAGGGAATACTATGCGGAAAAGATCTCAGTCTAATTCCCTATTTCAGGTATTGGACGGAAAGTATTCGGGCTGATGCGCCAATTGAGTGAATAGCCCGACGGGATTCAGCCTAATCAATAGTTGGGCTGCTTTAAATTATTTGTGGAGGTGGTATCAGTAAGATACTTGTAGAGCGCCCGAAGTGAGTTTTTTACTCATTTTATGGACAACGTAAATCTCTCAGAGATTATGTGCATTACTCCGAGAGATTTAATAGTCACAAGATAGCTTGATTTACTCTTGAGTTATACTGCACTGCCTCTCTTCAAGCAAGCAATGTGCTTGTGATCCTCGCAGGTTCTCCCCCCTCTGTGAAATTTGAACGTTACCCATGAGAGTCACTTGTCTTGCTGTTGGGACATATTGAATCTGGTCAGCCCTTCCTTGAATCTGAGCTGATGGAAAGACGAAGGAAGCATTCCCAATTGCCTTGACTTCTTGGGTGGTTTCATTGTAATCCTGAGTGTCTGCGGTCACGGTCACTTGTCCTGTCTCGATCGCCTGAGCAATGGTCTGAGCGTTTGCCTTTGAAGCAATGGTTGAGTTGAGAAGTTTTGCCATCCATCCAACCGCTTGTCCTGATGTGAGGGTTGGAACAATAAAAGCGGCTACGATCGTCAGTGAAGCACAGGTAAGTAGAGCGGCGCAACGATTTAACTGTGGAAAGGTGAAATTCATGAGGTGAGTGCTTTTGCGCGATGTTTGAGGCGGGTTGAATGAATAAGCTTGTTGTAATTCCGCTTCGAGATCAACCTTGAAGGTTGGATCGGGTTCGATCGTTGCCGCGAAATTAGTCAAACGGACGAGAAAATCGGTATCTAACTGTGAAAGATCAGCGGGTTGATGAGGTCTAGAGTTCATAGATTTCACTCACAGGTTGTTCCTAAATGTTTGCGGAGATCTTTAAGAGCGCGACAGACTAGCATTTTGACCGCTCCCTCGCTCTTGCCCATGACGTGGGCGACTTCAGTTGTGTTCAATCCCCCAAAGACTTGCAGTGCGATTGCCTCTGCTCGATCATGCGTTAGTTGGCTTAGGGCTTGAGCAACTTGCTCTAGGGACAATTGCTGCGCGGCAAATTCCTCTGGTGTCATCAAATCATCTGCAATCTCATTTGCTGCTTCTAGGGGCAAGGTTAACCGTTGGCGACGGAAGTGATCAATGGTTTTTCGGGAAGCGATTCCCATTAACCAAGCCACGAACTTGCTTTGTCCTCGAAAACTTGCGATCGCTTTTTGGGCAGCCAAAAACGTTTGGGCAGTTAGGTCTTGAGCATCATGGACGTTACCGACTCGTGAAAGATGATAACGGTAGACTGCGTTAAGCTTTCGTCGATAGAGTTCTGCGAAAGCTTCTGACCTGTATCGCGCTTCCTGAGCCAATTCTTCATCCGACTGCATCTTGATGTCTGCAAATCGTTGGTTGGGAGACGGGCAAGGTGAGAGAAAGTTCATTCATATGGTCCTCAGACATAAGACTCTATTTGTATGTCGCAGCAGACTATCACTTCGTAACAGCGTAGAGCTGCAAGTTTTTGCCCACAGCATTGTGCCAGCAGCCCAACACTGCGTTGGTACGGACGGAACAGAGGCTATCGGTGAGAGTTCGAGCTTATCTGCCGCCGCACAACTTCACCGTTAGCTGACCTCTTCGATTACCTCCAAAATTCCACGTCAAAACGTTGTGGTTTAGAGAGGAGCGATCGCCCCACCTTCTCCCAGTTTGCAACTTTGCATAGATTCATCGCAGTGATTTTTGTGTGGAGAGCGATCGCCTTCAGCTTATTATTTTTAATGCTATGCACTGAGGCGTCTAAGGTTTGATATATCCTGTTATGCGATCGTTGGCAACTTGTCGTACTCTTCTCCATGCGCTTGTATTGCATCCCAAATATCAACCTTTTGCTGAAGATTGAGCCAAAGTTGAGGACCATTCCCTAACGTTTTCCCAATACGGATTGCCATATCCACTGTAATGGGTCTTCGACCTTGAATGATTTCATTAACAGTGCGCCGGGATACACCCAGAACCTCAGCAAAACCTGTCTGAGTCATTTCAAGATCTTCAAGCACATCTGAAACGACTTGGCCAGGATGTACCGGTCTTATTTGCCTCCCATTCATAATATCTTGTAAGTCTTTCATAATAATCATTTTCTTGCTTGAAGTAGAATTTTTCAGTTCTTATTAGGGGCTAGTGATAATCTTCGAGATCTAAATCGTAGGCATTGTTATCTCTAAATTTGAAAGTAATACGCCAATTACCTGATACCTTTATTGACCAAGTTTCTTTTCTATCACCCTTGAGTTCGTGTAAATCATAGCCTGGTATTTTAAGGTCATCTATAACTGTTGCAGAATCTATTACTTCAAGTCTTACTCTTATTCTTTTTTCCAGTTCTTTGGGTATACCTTTTGAGTTACCTTCTTTGAATAATTTTCCTAATGCCTTATTTCTAAAATTTTGTATCATTCAATGTCTGTGTTATTCAACTCACCAACATTTCATCTTAAATTCTGATTTATAACGACGTATCGGCATTGTTCATAGAGGGATGCCTAAAAAAGTGATCCCCGTAACCTACCACGTTGCAGTTTTACTGTAACGTGGTAGGTTACAAATGTCAATTTTGCATGGACTCCCATCAGGGATTTTTGCTGTAGGGAGCGATCGCCTCTAATTACGGCAATTCCATCACCTCATTCGCTGTCGCAGATTGCGGCAAAGGATGGGTTAGAAAAGCGTATTGTTCGACAACGCGATCGCCCAGTAGATGCTCCTGGATAATCTGCTCAATTACTGCTGGTGAGGCGCTGTGATACCATACTCCGTCTGGGTAGACTAGCAGAATCGGCCCTTTTTGGCAGACTCGGAGGCAGTTAGCTTTGGTGCGAAACACACAGGTGGGGCGATCGGCAGTCGGCTGATCGAGTCCGAGCTGCTTTAGGCGCTTCTTGAGGTAGTCCCAAGAAATCAGGCTCTCTGCCTTATCACAGCATTTGGGCACCGTCTGATCAGCACAAAGGAATAGATGGCGCTCAATCTGCGGTATGCCTAAGGTCTGAACACAGGCGTTTAGGGAATCCAGGAGAGAATCTGGCGCGGTAATATCACAGTCAAGAGCCATAAAGCTGCACTCATTCAGAACGATCATGTTTATCCTAGTCCAGGATAAATTGTCAAAGTAACTTGACAGAACAAATTTCTACAACATACTGAGGAACTATGCCAGAGGTTTTTGGACAGTTGCCGAGAGCCGAAGCGCCCTGGTCGCTATTGGGGGAAGTGCAAACGGTTGAGGTATTGCCGCAGCAGGTTAAGTTCGGCTGTGAGAATGCTCAACTCTGGATCAGCGTTTTGGCGGCTGGCGTAATTCGGGTGCGGCTCGTGCGGGGGGAGCCATTGCCTCGGCGATCGTGGGCAGTTGCCACCGATGAGGAACGGGCGATCGTTCCTTTTGAAATCCAGGAAGCTACAGATTGGGTCGAGATCACAACCGATCGTCTGCGTATTCGAGTCGATCGCTATCCCTGTCTCTTAAGCTGTTTTGACGCAAGTGATGAGCAGGGCGATCGTCCTTTTGCCCAAGATCTCAACATCGGTTGGCGCGCAGATACGACGGCTTGCTGGAAGCAAATTCACCCAGACGATCGCTTCTATGGCTTCGGCGAACGGACGGGGCTGTTAGAGAAGCGATCGAAGCGGTTTACAAATCTGACTACCGATTCGCTAGACTATACCAGCCTCACAGATGCCATGTATCAAACAATTCCGGTGTTTCTGGTGCTGCGTCCGGAGGTCTGCTACGGCGTATTTTTCAACACCACCCATGCCAGCAGCTTTGATGTGGGGGCAACCCATGCTGATCAGCTCCAGATGGAAACCCAGGGAGAACTGGATTACTACCTGTTTTATGGCGCTGACCCAGCAGAAATTCTGCGGCTGTACACCCAACTCACCGGACGGATACCGCTGCCGCCGCGCTGGGCGTTAGGCTATCACCAGTGTCGCTGGAGCTACGGCTCTGAAGCTGAAGTGCGGCAGATAGCGCAGGGGTTCCGCGATCGCCAAATTCCCTGTGACGTGATTCATCTCGACATCGACTATATGCAGGGCTTTCGCGTCTTCACCTGGAACACACAGCATTTCCCTGAGCCGGCAAAGCTGATCGGCGATTTGGGGCAACAGGGCTTTCGGGTGGTGACAATCGTCGATCCTGGCGTGAAATACGAGCCAGATAGCAACTATCCGATCCTGAATCAGGGTCTGGCGCAAGATGCTTTCATTCGGTACGCCGATGGCAAAGTGTTCCATGCCTATGCCTGGGCAGAGCGATCGGTGTTTCCTGACTTCATGCGATCGGATGTGCGTCAGTGGTGGGGCGACTCGCACCGGGCGCTCACGGATGCAGGCGTAGCGGGCATCTGGAATGACATGAACGAACCCGCAATGAACGATCGCCCCTTTGGTGATCCGGGCGCGAAGGTATGGTTTCCTGAAACTGCGCCTCAGGGCGATGGCGCAGACCGCACCACCTACGCCGAAACCCACAATTTGTATGGGCAAATGATGGCGCGATCGGCAGCGGAAGCCCTGGAGACTTTGCGACCTCAACAGCGATCGTTTGTGCTGACGCGGTCGGGTTATGCCGGGATTCAGCACTGGTCGGCAGTCTGGACAGGCGACAACCACTCGCAGTGGGAATATCTAGAAATGTCGCTGCCGATGCTTTGCAACTTGGGGCTGTCGGGAGTTGCTTTTGTAGGAGCTGATGTAGGCGGCTTTGCCGGAAACGCCACGCCTGAGCTATTTGCCCGCTGGATGCAGGTGGGAATGCTCTATCCTCTGATGCGCGGTCACTCCATGATTGAAACCAGACCCCACGAGCCTTGGGCATTTGGCGATCGCGTTACCGACATCTGCCGTCAGTACATCAACCTGCGCTATCAGCTTTTGCCTTATCTCTATAGCCTGTTCTGGGAGGCAGCCACTACAGGTGCGCCGATTCTGCGACCGTTGGTTTACCACTTCCCTGCCGATCCGCAGACCCATTACCTCACCGATCAGGTAATGCTGGGAGCCTCCCTCATGGCGGCTCCAGTTCTGCGACCGGGGGTAACGCATCGTGCAGTTTATCTACCGCAGGGCACCTGGTATAACTGGTGGACGGGCGAAAAATATCAGGGGGGTCAGCATATCCTGGCATATGCGCCATTAGAGACAATGCCGCTCTACGTCAGAGCTGGAGCCATTATCCCGATCGCTCCTATTATGCAGCACTCCAATGAATCTTCCTTGACCGAGCTACGCCTTAAAGTCTGGGCAGGCACAGGCGAATTCACGCTCTACGAAGACGACGGCAATAGCTTTGAGTATCGCAACGGCGCTTGGGCAACGACGCACTACCGAGTCTACCCAGAAGGCGATCGCAGGGTGGTGGCGATCGGTCAACGTAGCGGAGATTGGACACCCCATCCGCGTCGAGTGATTGTGGAATTAGTGGGCGTTGGCGAACAGGAATTTGAAGATGAGGGGAGCGATCGGGTTTTGGTCTATGATGCGTTCGACTAAATCTGTGTTTCACAAGTTGCAGATAAACTATGACTCTCAAAGAACTTCTAATTCAAGAGCTAGATAATGTCTCCGAGCCGTTAATTGTTGAAGTGCTTGACTTTCTCCGCTTCTTGAAAGCCAAGCAATCTGAGGACAGTCAGATTTTAGCGGCAGCTCGCGCCAGCCTAACTTCAACGTCCCAGCCTGAGCCGCTACCCCACTACTCTCTACGGGGAAAGCAACCCTATCGCTATGATGATCCTTTTGCTCCGGCAGTTCCCATAGAAGATTGGGAAGTTCTACAGTGATTATCCTAGATACCCATATTTGGATTTGGTGGGTTCAGGGCGATAATCGGCTCACTCAGCAGTACCAAGACTTGCTGAAAGCTCATCAAGCCGATGGGTTAGGCGTTAGCTTCTATTCCTGTTGGGAAATTGCCAAACCGGTTGAGTACGATCGATTAGTCTTACCTTGCTCATTGGAGGAATGGTTTATGACAGCGATAGCTTATCCCGGCATTCAGCTTCTTGACCTGACACTTCCCATTATCATCGAGTCCACAAGGCTTACAGGGTTTCATAAAGATCCAGCCGATCAGCTCATCGTAGCAACTGCAAAAGGTTTAGGATTGCCGCTACTCACTGCTGATCAAAAGATTCTTAACTACGGCAGTATTACAACCTTGAAGTAAGCTTTTGTCAGATGTCCAAGGTGCAGAAAGCAGGTTGAGAGTAGCTGTATGCTAAATCTCGTGGTCTTTGATTTCAGATTAGCCTGATGCCTCTGACTAAAATTCTGTTTTGAGCTGCGTTGCAGGATCTTGAATTTCCATTGGGCGATTGCCAGCTCAGGGGCGAATAATTTGAAGACTTAATTTTCCTCGATCTCCTCAATTTTATGGCGAGCGATTAAATCTACTTGCTATTTCCCTCTGTTCGATCGTTAGTTGTTACCACTCGATCAAGTGCTACTTCTAGGTATCCTTATGCTGATTCTCTTTTACCTCTAAAGCGTCTAAAGCCCTAGTTAGCAGTATCTCCACAGTCACACTGAGCGATCGCCTATCCTTTTCAGCCAACTGATCGAGGCGGTCTTTTAAGTGCTGAGGAATGTAAACATTCAGACGGGCTTTATCTGTAGTCACTGAGCAGCGTCAAAACTTCGTAACAATCTTATGACGCAATGACTAGGGCGTGGTGGTGTTATACAGGGCAAAGTAGTGTTACTTGGCTCTCAAGAAATAATATTGTGAGTTATTCTTATGGTCACACTCTCCGATGATGAAGTCGCCCTAATCCGATCGATCCTGACGGCACTCCGGGCAATCAAGGTGCGAGACATCGATAAAGCTCTGGTAATTTTGTCGAAGGGCGATCGTTTCTCAGACGAAATGCGCCGTTAGGCTGTAGATTTTAGACTACAGATCAGCCCTGAATTCAAAGTTGATGCTCAGGCGCATCCATCCCGACTGCCATTCCCCGTTTTTGTCCATTAGATCAATCTCGGTGCCTTGCAGCAACAGCAGCAATTCGGGCGTAGTTCGGGCAATGTGTTGCTGCACTTGAGTCTCCAAAGTTTCCAGCAAGGCGGGCTGCTGAAACCAAGGCAAGTCGGGCGATCGCACCACGCTATTCAGCTCAACCACTTTAGGAGCGATCTCAGGCAGCTCAATGGCAGAGAAGCCCCCAGTTTCATGCCCCGTCATCAGATCTAAACTCCAGTCCAGCTCTGGTGTTTTCACCGTTAAGCCAATCCATAGGCGCAGAGTTCCTGTTTCCCAAGGGCGATCGGGCTGGAGCAAGTTCACCGAAATGCCGCTCATAAGCTGCATTACTTCATAGGCGCTGTAGCTAAAGCACCAGAGCAACCGCAGCGCCAGAGCGTTCGCTTGCCACTCTTGTTGAAGAAAATTGCGGCTGATTAGGGTCAGGTCAGTCTGGAGGCGATCGTCGGCTGTATCTGTTCCCAGAACTTGAGGAACGATCGCCCCTCGATATTGCTCAATCCACGCCGCGTCAGTAAATTTGAGGCTTGGCTGAGTCAGGGCTGTTGGAGGCATCGGCGCTGCCGTGAACTCAAAACCTAGGCTGAGGTGGAAGGTAGCGGGTTGCCAGGGCTGCTGAGGAACCAGCAATTCAGTTTGGATACCTTCCAGAAAAGGAGCAAGGGCAGGGGTCGTGATCTGAATCTGCCGACTCAGCACAGCTATTGCTTCAGCGATCGTCGTTGGCTGAGGATAGAGAGTGGAGTCACCGAGCTGAATCAGGCGATCGTCGGTCAAAAGTTCTGATGCCAATTGCTGAGTGACTAAATCGAACCTGTGGGACAGTGCTGGAGTCTTGACTTGCAATTGAGCTACTAGGCGCAGAATTCCAGTTTGCCAGCTCTCATCAGGCTGCAAGATCCGAGCGGTCGCGCCTTCTAGTAAGCGCATGGCTCCGTAAGCGCTACGGGCAATCCCCCACAGCAGCCAGGATGTCAGACCTTTGATGGCGGTGTAGTCTGTGGCATAGACCATAGTGCCGTCTAGGGTCGATCGCCCCAAGATCGCCTGATTTAGCACTTCATGGTTCAGCCTTTCATGATTAGAGGAGCCGTGACTCGACAATTCATGCAAATGGCGATCGACAGATGCGCGTTCGGGGGAATTCACCATAGGAGTATAGATGAAGAATTGACCTAACCTCTAGCCTATCCTAAGCAAAACAACCTAAGAAAAGTAAGAGATCAGGTCAAATGGGTCACTTATGACCCAGATAGAGCGTGAATTGTCATGATAAGTGTAGAGTAGATTTTAAGATTACGCTACTAATAGCGGTGAAAAATGTATTAAGTGCTGAGCTACTCTACCTGTAGCAATTTACTATGTCTTGTTTTCATCAATGCGGCGCAGTAAATCTCGAATTCTGGGAGCATCTGAGACCGTAGAGGGCGCACAGGTAAGGTAGTGTTCTAAATCCTGACGGGCTTCTGCCCAGCGTCCGAGCTGGTAGTAAAGCAAACCACGATCGCGTTGCTCCATCCACGAGTGAGGCAGCAGCATTAAAATCCGATCGATTGCCGCGATCGCCCGTAGCCAATCTTCCTGCTTCAAGTACACCCCTTTCAGGTTGGTCAGCATCCGCGCCAAAAAATATTGTGGGCTGACTGCCTCTAGAAATTCTGGGCGGAGCGCCATCGGTCTGCCGTAGGCTTGGCTAAGCCGCTCCTGACAATCTTGCTCAAACAGCACCTCGCCCTGATGGAACGGGTCTACAAAGATTTGCATCTCATCGCCGATCGGACGAATCAGAAAATGCCCTGGCATTCCTACCCCTACCATAGGGAAATCGATACGACCCGCTACTTCTAGATACATTAGGGATAGCGTAATTGGAATACCTGTACGGCGATCGATTACTTCATTGAGATAGCTATTGCGCGGATCGTCGTAGCGTTCGGTATTGCCTCGAAATTGCAAATCTTCGTAGAAATAGTGATTTAGGGTTTGGATGATCCGCAGCGGATACGGCTCTCTAGGCAAGCGTTCCCGTACTTCTACCGCCATGGCATCTAGAGCGCTCAGGTATTCCTCGACATCCAGATCTGGATATTCCTCTTGCGCCAGATATAGGGCTGATTTTGCCAGATCAATCTGGTCAGGAGACTGGTGTATTTCTTGATAGAAGCGCTGTCGTGCCAGAGAAGATCCTGGAAAAAAATCCATGCTTGCGAATTGGGAGAGGGCTAGAAAGTTTGCTTTAGCCGGCTGAGCAGCCAGCCCAGCCGCACCTCGGCAAGTTCAATATTCTTGGCAACTTGAGGACTCATGTCGTTAGAGCTTTCTCGATCGCCTTGCGAATTCATCGTATCGCGCAATCGGTCAGACAGAAACACCGCGATCGCATGATAAAAGTGGCTAGCAAAGTCTCGATCCTGTGAGAGTTTGGTGGCAAGCTGCGATCGCGGAATGACCCATACTAGAGAGTCGATCGCAGCTTTGACGGTGGCTGAGGGCTTGCGGGAATCTACAAACGACATTTCTCCCACTACCTCGCCGCTGCCTAGTTGAGCAACTTCTTTACCTGCCTCTAAAGAAACTGCCAAAGCACCTTCTAGAACAATATATAGCGCGTCAGTCGGTTCGCCTTCCCGGATTAACGTCCTTCCTGCCGCCACTGATTTCTTTCGACCCGCCGTCATCAGCCAGTCGAAGTCTCGATCGCTGAATGCTGCCAGCATATAAAGTGCTTTCTTCATGTCAAAGAGGTTCTCTGGAAATTATGGATACTCAATTGCGCTGAAGAGAGCAATCTGATGCCATATTTTTCTCCAAAATTTAATCCCTGACCGGACTAAAATTTAAGTCTTTCAAAAGAGGAATCTATGGGTAATCATTGCCAGAGCCATACTGTAATGCCTCTAGCCAGCGATCGCCATAGTATTGCCAAACCGAAGGCAGCAACTTAATCCAAGGCTTCAGCCTCAGTGCCAAAGGATACAGAGCCGCATACAATCCCAATGCCAGGAAGTGCCCCATCCAGGTGAGCAGCGTTAGTAAGCCGACATGGGGAATCACTGCCAATATCAGCCGAGGATGGGCGATCGCCACACGCAGCATCGTTTGAGACAGCGCCGAGAACTGCACCACGTCTTGCAGGAAGGGCTTGAGAACTCGATCGCCCAACTGCTGCATTTCGGCAAACACGGCGGATAGCAGGGCATTAATCTGATGGGGCGCAACTTTTTGGTGAATGCCTACACTCATCGATCGCTGAAATAGCCAAGTCACCGCCAAATTGGGCTGATAGGGGTGGAGTAGAGACAGGGCAGGGCGATCGAGCAAATCTTCCGCCAGCGCTGCATCAATGCCAGAAGTTAGCCGTTGTAGATGACGAATCATTGCCCCAAATCCACCAAAGCTGAGAGGCGACTGATTGCCGCTGCTGTCGCCAATGGGCAGAATTCGGTTCCAGGCAGGCTTCAGCGGGTGACGATAGCAGGGAAAGAAGCCAAACAGGGCGCGTTGAAACTGGAGGCGATCGAGTCCTACACCCTGATACTCTGGCAAAAGCTGTAGATAATCCTCAAATAAGGCTTCCAGGCTGGGGCGCTCTGGCTGAGCATCTAGGTAGGTGAATAGATAGGTGGTTCTGCCGTCTCGTGCTGGAAATGCCTCCCAGAAATACTGACACTGATTTTGCACGGGGGTAAAAGTAGCAAACAGATCGCCCGTAGGGTTCTCTGGGAAACCCTGAGCGCAGGTGCCAACGACTAAGCAAACTGCGTCAGGCGGTTTTCCCTGCCGTGCCTGTTGAGTCACAGGCGAGAAGTGACCCATGGCATCTAGCAGCAGACGCGTTGTGAACGGTGCTGCGACCTGAACCGTTATGCCGTTGGGATGGACGATCGCTCCCTTAAATGCCGTGTCTTCAAACAACTGTCCTCCGGCAGTCAGAAATTTTGCTTTGAGGGTGTCGAGTAGATAGACCGGATCAACGCCAATGTTCAGCACATCCGTGACTTGTAGCTCAATGCCCTCGTGAAAGCGAACGTAGCCCGGATTGTAGGTTGTGGCGATCGCCCCTTCCAACTCTGCCTCAGTTAGTAAGCCTAGTTCCACCAATGTTTGAAGTTCTCGCCGGGAGATATTCCATTCCTGGTCGCGTCCGCGTAGCTTGCCGCGCTCCAGGACTGCTACCCGCCAGCCGCGCTGAGCCAGAGCCGCACCGATGAGAATGCCTAGCGTGCCGCCACAAATGACTACATCCCACTCGACAGCTTCCAGCAGTTCAGGCGTTTCTTTAACGACCTCGTCCTGAGGAATCTTTGCCTCTCGATAGGCTTGCCAAAGGCGATCGGCTTGTCGCAATCCGGTAAGGGGATTTCCTGGCATTTGTGACAGAATTTGTTCGGTCAGGCTCATAGAATAACTTGCCCATAGAATGGCTTAGATACAATGTCCACTTTTTGAAAAATGTCCACTTTTTGAAAAATGTCCACTTTTTGAAAAATGTCCACTTTTTGAAAGAGGCGTGTCGCGCCCCTTTCAAAAAATAAATTGATAGAGACAGCTATGAAAATCAAAGTGATTAACGGCAACACCTTTGAGTCTATGACACAGGGCATCGATCAGTCTGCTCAGTCGGCGCGGTTTCCAGCCACAGAGATTATTACGACTCAGCCCAAGGCAGGACCAGAGTCCGTGGAGAGTTATTATGACGAGTATCTGGCGATTCCGGGTATTCTTGAGGAAATTATTCTGTCTGGGGACGAATTCGATGCTTTCGTAATTGCCTGCTGGGGCGATCCCGGCGTTGAGGCGGCGAGGGAGATCACCCTAAAGCCCGTCATCGGCATCGCGGAAGCCAGTATGTATGTCGCCAATATGGTGGCGGCGCGGTGGGGCGTGATCACCACCCAGCACCGCACCCTCGACATGATTGAGAAAACCATTTACAAGACCGGATTTTCCCATCGATGCGTTTCGATTCGCACGACGGGCATTCCTGTGGTGGAAACCGAGACGGCGCGAGAGGCAACAACGGACGCTCTAGAGGAAATTGGGCGTTTGGCGATCGCCCAAGACAAAGCAGAAGCCCTCTGCCTGGGCTGTGCTGGCATGAGCGGCTTAGATCAGGCGCTAGAAAAACGGCTGGGGATTCCGGTGATCGACTCCGTTGCTGCCGCCGTCAAAATGGCAGAAGCGATCGTCTCTTTGCACAAACAAAATAGCAAGGCTTTAACTTACCAGGTGCCTTCGTCCAAGCCGATTAAGGGATTCCCGGCTCATATGCAGCCCGGTAGCTTTGGTGCCAATCAGCGCTAGTTTTGCCAGCGATCGAATGCGTTTTCACGGATCAAAAACTCCCGTCTAAAATCTAAATCCTACCTGCGGTAGACTCGCCTAGACTTCAGTAAACTCTAGATGTAAAAACTGGAAATAGGTCGTAATCATGGAGGACGATCTCCTTCCTCAATCTGCTGAATCCTCGACATCACAAAGCCAAAAGCTCAAAGAGTTGGCGCTGGTATTTCTAAAGTTGGGCACGATCGCATTTGGGGGACCATCTGCCCATATTGCGCTCATGGACGATGAGGTAGTGAAGCGGCGGCAGTGGATGAGCCGCGAAAAGCTGCTGGATTTGCTGGGAATTACTAATCTGATTCCAGGACCTAACTC
>CASBQM010000144.1 GCA_949127645.1 Synechococcales cyanobacterium PMM_0036 | reverse complement strand
CCTTGGTAGCCGTTTCCCCTATCAGCGGGACTCGGAAAAATGACTTCAGACGGAAACCCTGTGCCGTTGTTGGCATATTCGGAGCTGACGTGTTCCGAATGTGCAATAGGAACGCTACCTGACACTCGACCCGTTTCCAGAGGCTTCATGCGCGGGGTGTAAGGAACATCCTGTTCTCTGCGGGACTGTCGGGGTGTCTGCCTGGAAGAAGGCGATCGATCCCAGACCACCGACATTTCTGGCTCGTTGGGCAGTTCTTCTAGGTATGCCTGTACGTCTTCATCAGCGAAATATTCTTTTAGAGAAGGCTGCTTTCTGGACAGGTCGCGGAAGTGCGGAAACACCTCAGTTTGCAGCCAGCGTTCGCTATAGAGGCAAAGCCCAGGCAGCAAGTCGGGCGACCCTTGAGAATGCTCTCGAATGAAGGCAAGCGAGTCAAATTCCTGGCTTAGCCCTAGCGCCCGACTAGCTTCATCCGTTTGCCCTAGCAGCAGGGCGCAGACGGCTTGCTCTAGATGCACATCTTGCTTAGTGCCTAGCCGCAGCAGCACCAACTTTGCCCGTCGGATGAGGGAAGGCTGACGTTCTGCAAATCCGCGAGCTAGCAGCGCGTACACCGCCAGATAAGATGCAACTGCCGAGGGACGCTGAGCCTCAGCTTCAAATAGGGTTTGCTGCTCGGTTGCGGTTAAATAGCTGCGCAACTGCTGAATGAACCGAAGAAAATCATCGACTCCTAGACCGGACTGATCGTCTGCTGAGCCATCAATACCGCCGCGATCGTGCAGCATATCTTCCAGCAAACTTAGCCCTTGCCGCCGCACGTCCTCTCGGTTTCCGGGCAGGGCGAGAAGTTCCAAAATTCGGTAGGGTCGTAACTTATAAAGATCTGATCGCATCTCACCCCGTAGACTTGCAAAAATTCCTTCCCGTAATAAAAGCTGCTGCCCTGTCTCTAGAGATTCGGCCGCATTTTCATACTGACCTTGCTGCCACTGCTCTCGTCCGAGTTCTAGACAGGATAGCGCTACCGTTAGAACAATATCGGCTGACACAATCTCTGGATCGCCA
This sequence comes from Synechococcales cyanobacterium PMM_0036, assembly GCA_949127645.1. Taxonomy (GTDB): domain Bacteria; phylum Cyanobacteriota; class Cyanobacteriia; order Elainellales; family Elainellaceae; genus Drouetiella. The sequence goes on along the minus strand of CASBQM010000144.1, from coordinate 2,748 downwards.
AATTCCCCAGCCTTAAGGCTAAGGTTGCCACCGCTGAGATAGGGGCGACCCAGCCGCAGCACTAGCTCGTATTCCCCTAGCTCAAACAAGACGATCAGGGCACCTATAAACTGAGACTCTAAGATTTCAATGTTTGGGGTATGGGGATCAGCGCTCAAGTCGTGAGCTGCCACCTGCTCACGACCCATCTCATCAGGCTCCATGCCTCTACCCGCGTCTAGAAGCTCGTAGGATTTAGCCAAAAAGCGAACGTCGTACTCTTGACGTGCCTCTGGGTCAGAAAGCACTGCATACGCCGCATCAAGAAGCTGCCGACGTGACGCGATCGCCGCCTCCGAGAATTCGCGTCTAGGAAGTTGCTGGGAGCGATCGCGGTGAGCTTGCCGCAACTGCTCAGCCGTGGCTTGAGTTGGTAAACCTAAAATCCGATAATAATCGAGCGGAATTCGCACAATTCCCATCCCCGCAACTAGTAAATCCATCAAAACCCCAGCTTTTCCCACTTATCGCGGTGGCGACTCAGTCCAGTTACGCAGTCCCGGCGGCATCTTCGTAATGGCGATTGCCAAAATTTACCCCAAGCCTAGACAAAAATCAGCAGCTTCTACACCCGTTTTCTAATTTGGAGACCTAATCTTACTCTCTCTGAGGCTCAATTAAATTTACACTTGGTTATACTTCGGACTCTAAAGGATTGCAACTCCTCATGTTCTTAGCTCCGCTGCATTGAGTGCATTAGAACTAGTCCATTGAAGCTACAGGTTAAGGCTATGGGACTTGCCCAAAACCGATCGCCGCGTAACTTAATTTACAGGAAGATTACCCAAAAGATTAGCTGAATCCGATATAAATTAACTGAGCCAGACTGTGCATTTATGTGCTTATGTCTGAGCAAAGCTTAAGATAATTTTCTTGAGGTATAGGTAGATACAAATGCCCTGCGCTACGTCAACATAATCCTTTCTCATAAAGATGCTGACCGGGTTATCTTGGATATGAATATGTCTAAAGATTACACCACTGCTTTCTAAAGGATACTGTACGCCCATGATTGAGGAACGGATTATCCCCACACTGCCTTCGATCGCCGCCATCTCGCGCGAAGAAGGGCAAAGGCTCTACGAAGACATGAATTTGGGACGCATCTTTGAAGATAAATGCGCTGAAATGTACTATCGGGGCAAGATGTTTGGGTTTGTCCACCTCTATAACGGACAGGAAGCGGTCTCTACAGGCGTAGTTCAGGCCATGCGTCCGGGTGAAGACTATGTGTGCAGCACCTACCGAGACCATGTACACGCCCTTAGCGCTGGCGTACCTGCCCGCGAAGTTATGGCAGAGCTATTTGGCAAAGCGACAGGATGCAGCAAAGGGCGCGGCGGCTCTATGCACCTGTTTTCGGCAGAGCACAATATGCTGGGCGGCTATGCGTTCATCGGCGAGGGCATTCCGGTGGCTCTGGGAGCCGCGTTCCAGTCGAAATATCGGCGCGAGTCGATGGGTGATGCTTCTGCGGATCAGGTGACGGCGGCATTTTTTGGCGATGGGACGACTAACAACGGTCAATTCTTTGAATGCCTGAACATGGCGGCATTGTGGAAACTGCCGATTTTGTTTGTTGTAGAAAACAACAAATGGGCGATCGGTATGGCTCACGAGCGCGCTACCTCTCAGCCCGAAATTTACAAAAAAGCTAGCGTCTTTGGTCTGCCGGGAGTTGAAGTAGACGGCATGGATGTCTTGGCAGTCCGGACAGTGGCTCAAGAGGCGGTGGCGCGCGCCCGTGCGGGTGAAGGTCCCACTCTAATTGAGTGCCTGACTTACCGCTTTAGAGGTCACTCCTTGGCAGATCCAGACGAGCTGCGCTCTAAGACCGAGAAAGAGTTTTGGCTAGCCCGTGACCCCATTAAAAGGTTGAAAGCTCACCTGATCGAGCAGCAGCTTTTTGAGGAAGAAGAGCTAAAGGCGATCGAGCGTCGTATTCAAGCTGAGGTTGAGGAAGCCGTTCAGTTTGCTCAAGACAGCCCAGAACCCGATCCCAGCGAACTCCATCGCTTTGTATTTGCGGAAAACGAATAGTTTGCCTACTCAGAGCGCTACAGAACCTTCTTGTGGCGCTTTGGGCTGCTCAAAGTCAAGATTCAAAATTCAAAAATTCTCCCCCTTTTTAACCATGCCCGATCCTCTCATGTATCAGGCAAACGAAGCCTACGTCATTCTGGAATCTAACCAGCCTGAGCAATTTCTCACGCCCACAGAGCTGCTAGAAAAGCTGAAGCTAATCTTGGGCGATCGCCAAGATGATTTGCCTCAAGATTTGCAGCGGTTTGCTGACCTTACCGATCAGGCGAGGCATCTAATGGAGACGACCTGTGAGCTAGACATGGAGCCAGGACAGTTTTTGCAGTGGTACGCGGTGCGCTTGGAAAAGTAGTCTGTCAGAACACGATCAATAGGTAGGAAACTGCTCTTGATAAGCTAAATAAATTGCCTCAAGAAACTGATCGGACGTTAACCCTGGCGGAATTTCTGTAAGCTGGACGATCGCCCTCGTTTGTCGTGCCAGATTTAAGCTGAGTTCGCCTCTGGCTCTAGTCTCCATGAAGTCTCGGCGCTGGAGATATTCGCGGATGACGGCAAAATCATCGGGCAGAAGCTGCGTTAGCTGCGTCATTTGCGGCAGATCGTCCGTCAGACGCTTTGCCTCAGGACTCACCAGAATGCCCGACCTGCTTTGCGGTCGATCTT
>CASBQM010000143.1 GCA_949127645.1 Synechococcales cyanobacterium PMM_0036 | reverse complement strand
GGATTGACTCCTATTCTTCCAGCTAAGGATTGATACTGATTATCTAAAGAATTTTGAAAGACAGATGCCGAAAAATTCGATATTGAAAGATCAAGAGTTTGGCTACAAACCAGTCTTGAAGTCGGTAGCGCACTCATTGCTTTTTGAAGCACCGGGCTTGGCTTTACAGGTACGACAATAGCTAATGTCGAAACCGTCAAAATTGCGGTGAATAACGCTCCAAAATCGCAATGAAAATATTTTAACAAGGGAATCTCCTTACCGCTTAACTCAGGTAAATAGGGAACAATTGGCAAAGATAGCTGCACTGCCTGAGGGTTATTGCCCCTGAATTAACTAGAGTTGTCCTGTTCTAAAGCTTCATCTTGAATCAGACCCAATACGATCGCACGATCATCTCTTAAGCAGCGTTCTCTAATTTGAAGAAACGATCGCTGCCTGATGCTCATGATTGACATACTGTCACAATCTATTGAGGTAATCACAGTATTTCTACGGGATCTTCATCGACACAATACTTTCTCTAACCCTTTCTGAAGAAAGCATTAATTGCTACCTACGTTTGTTGAAATTTTTCCTTTTGCTCAAGCATCTATTTCTGCTTGAATCTACTTCTGCTACTTCTGCTTAAATGGCAAGTCTGCGTTCATGGACTCTATTTCGCCCTGCTCCATTTCATTGACTTCCTCAATGTAGTTGCCCAAAATCTGCGTTAGCCGGGGATTGTAGAAGCGGTGCAGTGAATAATTAGGCGCAGCCGGGAAACCCCGACGCTTTTTGTGTTTTCCCCCTGCCCCAGGGTCAAAGTTTTGAATGTTATGAGCGATCGCCCATTCGATCGGCTTGTAATAACAGGTGTCAAAGTGCAGGTTCTCAAAGTCTTGAAACGAACCCCAATAGCGCCCGTAAAGCTGGTCGCCTTTGGTCAAGCAAAACGACATACCCACTGGCGTTGGGGCATCGTGATAGACCCCGAATAAGACAATGCGATCGGTGTAGTGGGGGTAGAGCTGCGCAAAAAATTCGCGGGTAAGATACTTGCTGCCCCACCAGCCAAACTTGTCGCAGGTATCGCTGTAAAAGTCATACACGGTAGAGAGCAGCTCAGGCGTAATTTGTTCACCTGTCATCGGTTCTACCCGCAGTCCAGCTTCAGCAACCGCCTTACGCTCTCGCTTGATATTGCGACGCTGATTGGCGTTGAAAGCACCCAGATAGTCATCAAAAGTCTGAAAGTCCTGATTGCTCCAGACATAGCTGTGATGCAGCCAGCGGAGGAAACCATGTCGCTCCATTGTCAGCCGCCACTGTGGATCGGTATAGAGAAAGTTGCAGCCTGAAATCTTGTTGCGAATACAGAATTGATCAATTTCCGCCACCATTAGCGCAGTAATCTGGTCTTCGTCTTCACCCGGCGCAATCAAAAATCGATAGCCTTCTGCCGGGGTAAAGGGCGACATTCCTAGCAGCTTGGGATAGTAGCGAATGCCTAAACGCTGAGACAGCTCTGCCCATTGGTGATCAAATACAAACTCGCCGTAGCTATGTCCCTTTAGGTAAAGCGGCGCGGCAGCAATTAGGGTGTTATTGCGCCACAGGGTCAGGTGGTAAGGCATCCATCCGGTTTTGGCTCCAACGCTGCCCGATGCCTCCATCGTATGCAGCCATGTCCACTCCAGGAAAGGAGTCTTTAAGGGCAGTGCTAGGGCATCCCACTCAGCCTGGGGCACGTCGGCAACTTTGTCGATCCAGGCGACAGTATAGCTGGGTTTAGTGTGTTCGACCATTGGAAGAATTGCGAGAGTGTTGAGGGAGGCAAATTGCTAACGCAGATTGCTGAGACAAACCGTGAGACAAACTGGGGCGATCGCCCTTCTTTAAGTTAGTTTAATTTTTCTCTGTTTGTAGGGGAGCGAGTCAGATTGCGGATTGCAGATAGTAGCGCAAAAAAACCTCTGAGCCTAGAACTTGGGCAGATTGCAGATCCAGTCGCGGGGCAAGGTGTGCCGGAAAGCCATAGCCATCTATAGGAGTAGGAGCCTGTGCGCCGCCCAAAATCAGCGGACAGACCGTCAGCCAAATCTCGTCAATTACACCTGCCTCTAGGAGTGAAGCGACGAGCTGCCCCCCCCCCGTTACGACAATTTTCTGAAGCCCCAGAGCGGCAAGCTGCTGGAATATTTGATGCCAGTTTGTGGGGGCGATCGCTATTAGCACCCGCTCAAATTCAAGGCGATCGCTCCAGCCCTTTGCACCTTCTGCACTAGTGAGCAGCCAGCGAGGCACCGCCTGCTGAAAAAATCGATAGTCCGGATCGAGCTTGCCAGAGCTAGAACAGACAATATGAACAGGCTGAGGAGGATTGCCCTGCTGTTGGCGCTGCTCTAATAAGTCAGGTTGGGTTATTCTCAAGGTGGTGCCGTAGGTTCGTAGCGTTCCTGCGCCAAATAGCACGCCGTCCGCTTGAGCCATCTGCGTTTCTAAATGTAGTCTGTCTGCCGTTGAGCCAAACCGAGCGGGCGATCGCTCTCTATCTGCAATCTTGCCATCTGCACTCATTGCCAACACTACTGTCCCATGCGCCCGAGCTTGCTCTGTCATCTGCTCCATCTCAAGGTTTAGAGTCTCTTCACAGGAAGACCGGAGTTTGTAAAGACACGCCGGGTCTATCCAGAGTAATCTGAATAGTATCTTTAGATGGGGTTCATTTTTGTGCAGGGTTTGCTGCCCCAAGTCGAGAAACCGTTATGGCAATGCTAGGTCAATCCTCCTTTCGCCGCATTTTGCTTCTGCGAATTTTGCTGCTCAGTATCCCCATATTGTTTTTGGGGATGGCGGTGACGTTTCGTCGGGCAAGAACTAGTCTGCTGGATACGGCTCGGCAAAATTTGGAGCAAAGCGCTGTCCGCAAGGCAGACACGATTCATACGGCTCTACAAGATTTGCAGACGGGTTTGGCGATCGCTAGCGAAACCTCAGCGCTGCAATATGGCTCTCCAGCCTCATCAAAAATCTTTCTCAATCAGCTCCAAAAGCAGTTGCCTACTGATATTCAGTGCCTACAGCTCCGCAATCTGCAAGCCAATCGGATTATTGCTACAACCTGTGGCGATCGGGTTTTAGACTCTGTTTCTATTAGCACTTGGGCAAAACAAAGAAATATAAGGGATGCCAGCCGTTTGCAGGTTCACACTTTGACTCTCAATCGGCTGAACTCACCGCCCCAAACTAATTTTCAGAGCCAGCTCAATCTGCTGATGAGTACGCCCGTCTACAATACAACAGGTCAGCTTGTCTACAGTCTGACGGCTCAAACGGTTCTAAAGCAGCCTGAAAGCATTGCGCTACTCCAGGGCTACACGGTCGTAATTGCGGCTGATGGCACGTTGCTAGCCCACCCTTTGGTCAACCGGGTTGGACTCAACACCTCTAGGGAGCTTGATCAAGATCGGTTTCAGGATATCCTCACCAACGTGCAGCGGGGCGACACAGGTTCGCGGCATCTGTTTGGTCTGACGCTAGATCAAACCGAATGGGTCGCAGGCTTTAGTCCGCTGACGATTTCCATCACGGCAACCGAAAACCAAACCTGGACAGTTTTGGCGGTTACAAAGCTAGACAGTGCCCTGCAAGGGCTGGAAAACATTACGCAAACCCTGCTAATTTTGACTGCCGGATTGTTGGCGGCGCATCTGTTGGCAATGCTCTACATGGCGCGAGATTTGGCACTGCCGATCGAGCAATTGAGCAAATATGCACAGCGAATTCGCAGACGCGATTCTCTGGAACGCGCCCCGCGAAATTTCCGTATTCGAGAGCTAAACCAGCTAGCAGACGTGCTAGACCTCATGATAGGGCGACGGGAAGAACACACCAAAGAGCTGGAGTCGGCATTGCAGGATGCAGAGGCGGCGAACCAGCTAAAGAGCGAGTTTTTGGCGAATACTTCCCATGAGTTGCGTACGCCGCTAAACGCCATTATTGGCTGCATTCGCCTAGTCAAAGACGACTGCTGCGATAGCAAAGAAGAAGAAAATGAGTTTCTGGGGCAGGCTGACAAAGCGGCGATTCATCTGCTCAAGATTATTAATGACCTGCTGGATATTCAGCGGATTGAAGAAGAAAAGCTGCCGTTAGCGATCGAAACGGTTGATCTACGCAATATCCTCAAAGAAACCATTGATATAGAATCTGTGCCGATTCAGCAGAAGGGCTTGCAGCTCTCTGTCACTCCGCTGCCAGAGCCGCTAATGATCCGTGCCGATGCCGCTCGACTCAAGCAGGTACTACTCAACGTAGTCTACAACGCCATTAAGTTTACCGATCAGGGCGGCATTACGATCGAAGTTCAGCTTGAGCAAATTGCCGCTGAAGCAGATTACGCAAACGGTCATCTCAACGGCGTAAAAGATGACGATGACGAGGTCGTTGGCGTAAAGTTTTGGGTGATCATAGCGGTACGCGATACGGGCATTGGCATTGATCCCGTTCAACAACACAAGCTATTCCGTCCGTTTGTCATGGTGGATGGCACCACGACACGCAAGTTTGAGGGTACGGGACTAGGGCTAGCCATCTCGCGGAATTTAGTAGAAATGATGGGGGGGCAGATTACGCTCCATAGTGAAGGCTTGGGGCATGGCACTACGGTCAAGATTGCGATTCCGGTACTTGAAGATAGCTTTAATGACTTAACTCAGGGTGTGGTTAAGGAAGCGGCAATTAACATCAAGTCTAGTTAAGCTTGCCTAGTTGAGATTAAGCCTGTCTGTTTAAAGCTCAAGGTTCAAGCAGACAGGCTGTCCATCTTGATTGAGAGACTGGGTTAAAGCCGATAAGATCTGCACTAACTCTGCGCCCAACCAGCCAGAAGAAATGTCTGAAGGCTGATTATCTCGAATACAAGTCAGAAAATGATTGCAGACCTGATGTAAGGGTTCGGTATGATCGAGGCTAAGGATATGCCGATCGATCGCCGAGGGTTGCCCTTGCCCAAATCTTCCTTCCAACAGCGTTAGAGGCGCATCGGCTGCCAGCTCATCAAACACCAGCGTGCCCTGACTGCCCGCTACACAGAGCCGTCTCTGCTTATCTGGATTTGACCAACAAAGGTGAATAGAAGCCTGAAATCCGTCAGGGTAGAGCAACTTGACCCAAACTAGATCGGATAATCCGTTTGGAAACCGTGGGTCATCGGTTGGCGCTTGCAGCCAGGTTTTACCCTGTGCCTGAACCTGAATGGGCACCGCATCTAGCCAGTAGTTGAAAATAGCGATATCGTGAATTGCCAGATCCCAGAGGGCATCGACATCGCTGCGTACAGGTCCTAAGTGCGTCCGGGTGGCATAGCCATAGCGAGGGCTACCTAGTCTGTAAAGAGCTGCCTTACCGCACCGAACGGCAGGATGGAAGAGATAGGTATGGTCAACGACAAGCTGTCTTTGCTGCCAAGCGGCGAGATGGCATAACTCTAGCGCCTCGGCGACTTCTAAAGTTAGGGGTTTTTCGGCTAATACATGAAGCCCCTGTTGCAGCGCAGCGCGGATGAGTGAATAGTGTGTGACGGCAGGAGTGGCGATTGCCACCGCTTCCAGCCCCGGCAGATTCATTGCCTCAGCCCAGTTCTGGGTTAACTTGACCTGATCGAGCTGAAATTCGCTTGCAACTGCATCAAGCCGCTCAGCGCAAGGATCGACCACTGCGACCACGTGAGCCTGAGGATGATGGGCGAAATTTCGCAGTAGATGTGTACCCCAACGTCCGGCTCCAAAAATAGCGATATTGACAGGCTGAAGCTTTGAACGTTGGGCAAATGGAGCGATCGCCCCGAAAGGCAGTGCTAGATCCAGTGGTAGATCCAGTGCTAGATCCAGTGACGTAGGTAAGGGTGGAGTGAAAACCATAGGTTGCTTTTGGTACCCGATTTTCCCTAGGGTTCCCAGGAATCTTAGACCTGCGTTTCCGAAGAATTGCTGAAAATTGAGGAGCGATCGCCCATTTCCTTAGACAATTCTTGAAGCGCCAGAAACGCCACCTGTGCAGCAGCCTGCTCTGCGGCTTTTTTAGACTGTCCTTTGCCCTTTCCCCAAAGCTTGTCCTGAAACCAGACTTCGGCAACAAAACGCTCTTTGTCGCCGTAAATTTGCCCCACTTCGGTGACGCGATATTCCGGCAGGGCATGACCGTAGTTTTGTGTCCAGATTTGCAGCGCTCCTTTGTAGTTTTGTAGGGTCGGGTCGCGGCGGATGGCATCAGAGAACTGCTGAAAGTGAGGATCAAGCCAGGGACGAATCAAGTTAAGGCTAGCTGTGCTGAGGTAAAGAGCCGCCAGAATGGCTTCAAAGGCAGCGGCTAAGCGAGATTCTTGCCCTACCTTATCGGCAAGAGTACTGTTTGCCATTAGGAGATAGCGATCGCATCCATATTGGTCGGCAATTTGGGCTAAGAGGCGATCGCTGACCAAAATACTGCGAATAGCGGCAAGTTCGCCTTCGGCAGCGGCAGGATAAGCTTCAAACAAAAAGGCGGCAGCGGCAAGCTTTACCACAGCATCACCCACAAATTCCAGCCGCTCATAATTTGCCTCAGCGGAAGCCGTAGGATGAGTCAGCGCCAAGTTCAACAAGTCCCACTTGATCGCAGTCTGCCCAGATACAGTCTGCCCAGATACAGTCTGCTCGGACAGCCCTAGCTTCTGGACAAACTGACGCAACTGCTTTTCACGACGCGGATCAGAGAAATTCACTGGGCTAAATCCAAAATCGCAATATGGCGGGAAGAGGCGGACATAAGCCGGGTTCTGTTGTCTAGATGGCAAAACCACCCAAACGGCAGTTATCTATCTGGGATGTTTGTCACCAAACACCTCTAGCGGATTTCGCAGAAGCAGGAT
>CASBQM010000142.1 GCA_949127645.1 Synechococcales cyanobacterium PMM_0036 | reverse complement strand
TGCTGAAAGAGCGGCTGAGAGAGGCTTTGGCGATCGTTGCTACCCACTCAGACTACCAAATCCTAGGCGTTTGTTCCGATACTTTAGCTGAGGGTTATCGAGCGCTTCAGGCTTATGCTAAGGCATTGGGATACTCGCCCAATCTAGATTTAGGGGCGATAGAGGGTTCAGTCTATATTAAGTTCAATCCGCAAGGCTCCTGCTATGCCGAATCTTATGGGGGGCAACATCGCGGCATTTTAGTGTCTTGCCAGTCGGCAGCGGCACCGGGACTTAACGAAATGTATGGTCATCTACCGCTGGATTTGTTTGAACCAGAGTAAGGGGTAGTTTCAAATTACTGCTGAACTTTTCTGGATATTGGTCAAACGCTGGACATCTGAAAAAGTTTGAGAGACGGTCTGCAATCCAGGCACCGCTGAAAATGGTCTTAATGTATGAATGGATAAAGTCGAGTTAAGACGGGAGACATTCCTGAGAATAGCAGCGCTGTTTCTCTGCAAGTAGGGCAGTCTGCACCTGTTGATACTCTGCTTCTATTTGAATCACCTGCCCTGTTTTGTCTGTGAGAACTTGTTTATCTGTGAGAACTTGTTTATCTGTGAGAACTTGTTTGTCTGTAAGATCTTGGGCTTCATACAGTTCTTCATCCAATTGCTTGCAGAGGTCAGCCAGTCTGGGCGCACCTAGCGTCGCGCTACTTGCCTTCAGCGAATGAGCCGCACGACGCAACAGCTTGGCATTGGCTTGGGCGATCGCCTCATGCATCGTACGTAGCAGTTTGGGCGTTTCTTCTAGATAGCAGTCGATAATGTCAATCCAGTCTTCTGGGCGATCGGCTCCTGCCATTTCACGTATTTCTTGCAGCGCTTCTGAGGAGAGAAGTGCTGTAGAGGGTAAAGAACTTGGCACAGAGATAGATAGAACCATAGGTTTTGTTGCTCTAGTAGAAGAATTCACTTTTTTTGAGCTGCGGCTGTTCAACCTTTGGGTGAGAGGATGGCATTTCTCTAGAGCCTGCGCTAGCTCATTAAAGCGAATCGGTTTGGCAATATAGTCATCCATGCCTGCTTCTAGACAAAGCTGGCGATCGCCCAGCATGGCGTTTGCCGTCATGGCAATAATTTGCGGACGAATTTGCCGCTCTCGACAGATCTGGCGCGTAGCGGTGAGTCCGTCCATTTCGGGCATTTGCACATCCATCAGCACTACGTCATAAGACTGGCGTTGCAGAGCCACCAAAACTTCCAGCCCATTCCCCACAATGTCGGCACGGTAGCCCAAGCGCTGCAAAATCAGCACCGCCATTTTTTGATTCACCGGATGATCTTCGGCTAGCAAGATTCGCAGCGGATGTCGCGCTCCGAGAGGAACCGATCGCACGGCAGCATCTATGCGTTGTGTCAAAGAAATCTGACCCCTCAAAGCCTGAACTAACACTTGAGGAATCTGAGTGTGCTTCAGGGGCTTGCTGAGATAAGCCGCGATTTGGAGTCCTTTGATGCCAATGCTAGATTCAGATTTGCCGATCGAGGTAAGTAACACGATCGGGGTCTCTTGATGATGAGTCTGCTGACGGATCTCTAGCGCCAAGGTTAGCCCATCGCCATCAGACATCTGCATATCCAGAAGAATCAAGTCAAACGAGGCTTGTTGAAGAAGTTCTAGCGCCCTTTTCCCAGACTCCGCCACCTGCGGCAACATTCCCCAGAACTGGGCTTGCAATGCCAGAACTCGACGATGGGTCGGATTGTCTTCCACAATCAGTAGCCGCTTATTTTGCAGCAGCTCTTTCCAGACTAGTGAGACTGGATCAGCGATCGGAGAAGCTGCCAAAGCCACGATCGAAAAATAGAAAGTTGAGCCTTTGTCAACCTCACTGTCTACCCAAATCCGTCCGCCCATTAACTCCGTTAGGCGTTGGCTAATCACCAGACCTAAACCCGTACCGCCGTAGTTGCGCGTAATCGAAGAATCGACGTGGGTAAAAGGACGAAAGAGGCGATCGAGCCGTGCGGGTGGAATACCGATGCCTGTATCTTTAACGGCAAAGCGGAGCGCGTAAGTCGACAGATTTCGAGGCAGGTTATGCAGCTTGTCGTCCGTTGGGCTACTCCCTTCCTCTAATTCCCGTACGGTTATAGAGATAGTTACCTCGCCTCTGGGAGTAAATTTGACGGCGTTACTCAACAAGTTGACTAGGATTTGCCGGAGGCGAGTGATATCGCCAACATAGAGGTCAGGAATTTTGGGATCAATCAGGTAAGCCAGGTCTAGCCCTTTTTCGGTGGCTTTAGAAACAACCAGGTCGAGAGATTCTTCAATGCAGGTGCGGAGGCTAAAAGGGTGTCGTTCTAGCTCTAGCTTGCCCGACTCAATTTTAGAGAAGTCTAGAATGTCGTTGATGATGGTCAGCAGGGCATCACCACTCGTGCGAATGGTTTCGACAAAGCTGGTTTGCTCTGGATCGAGGGGAGTGTCTAGCAGTAAGCCCGTCATGCCAATCACAGCATTCATGGGGGTGCGAATCTCATGACTCATCATCGCCAGAAATTCGCTCTTGGCACGGTTGGCTTCTTCGGCAGTTCGCCGCTCCTTTTCCAAAATAAAATTCTGTGTGGTCAACTGCTCCCGCTGCTGAATTTCTTGATCGAGCAAGCGAGCCTGAGCCAGAGCAATGCCCACCTGATCCGCAACAGCTTCTAGCAGCTCAATTTCATCTTCTGTCCACTGCCGAAAGCGATCGCACTGGTGCAGTTCTAAAAAACCGTTAGGCTGATGCTGGTAGGAGGTGCGAATCGCCAGCATTGACTTTAGCCCAAGCTGGTGACAGACAGACTTGATAGGGGCTAGCAGCGGCTCAGCGTAAACATTAGCAGAGGCAATGGCTCGGTCTTGTGCCAAAACAGCAATGACATGGGGGTTATTGGCGATCGGCAGTTCCCAATCTAGCAGCGAACAATAGCCAGGTTGCAGGAACTCGGCAACGCAGGGAATTTGAGGGAAAGCAGCATCGGGCTTGATATGCCCCAGACTAGAAGCAAACACCTCCGTTTCACTGATGATATAGGTGTGCAGCAGGCAGCGATCGACCCCAAAAGCTTGACCCAACTGCGTCACAGTCGTCTGAAAAACCTTCTGAGAGTCCAGACTTTGCCGAATCTCTTGCGTAATTTGCTTGAGGAGCAAGCCGCGCTGCACCTGCTGTTGCAAGATCGCCTGAGAATTTTCTAGCTCTGAAGTTTGCTGAATCAGAGCGGCTTCTGCCTGCTGCCGCTTGATAAATTGCCCAATTTGACTCCCGATCGCCTGCATCATATCAATCAGGGCTGCATCAGGCGGCTGTTGCTGACCCCAGAAAGTTATTACGCCTAAGGCTTCAGTATGTGAGAGGG
>CASBQM010000141.1 GCA_949127645.1 Synechococcales cyanobacterium PMM_0036 | reverse complement strand
TCTCCATCAACGAGTTCTAGGCGGTGGTTGGGGTGTTGATTCTGAAAGTGCTTGAGGTCTTGAACAGTGAGATTCATGTCGCCTCCTAGATGATTAAAGCTCTATGGTTCTAACTTCGGTGCAAGCCATTTGAATTTTGCATCCTACGGCTTCTGTGAGGACGAAGAGGGTTTCACCGTTGCAGGAATATTCTTTGAAGACGCGATAGAGCTGCGCTCGTCGGCTGTCTACTGTTGCGGTTTCGTCACCGTCGGCTTGCATGATCTGCACGGCTTCTTTGACGAGGTTCCCCATCCAGCGATCTTCTCCCCATTGGGCGATCGCTCGGCTCTGGATGAATTCGAGGGCAGTTTTGAGCTTGGCGTTTTTGATTCTCTTTATGCTATGGATGCTATGCAGCTTTGCTAATTATAGTCAGAGCTGCGGTTAAATTAATCTTTGTCATACAGATAAAGCCCTAAGCCAAATTTGGCGGCTGCTCGGCGGAATGCCATTGATTCGGCGCTACTGCTGGGATCGCCATAAGCGAGTTCTGTCATCTCTTGTTTTTTCTCGCTCCATTCCTTGAGTAGTTCTGTGCCCGTGGCTTCTTTCCAGATGATGCCGTCTACGGTGTTGAGTATGAGCCGTCCTCTACTTCGTCTGCATCTGCGGGGTGTTTGCGCCAAATCATTAGTGTTGTCCTCCATGAAATTGATAATCTTGATTCCAAATCGCACCATCTTGGACGTTGTACCGGATGCCCAAGTCTTTGTCCCAAGCTGCGGGGGCTTGATAAACTCCTGGGGCTAGGTCTGCGCCAAACGCATCACGAGTCCTTACAGGTCGGTTGTAATCCCCCTCGCTGTTTTGTCCTACTGTGAGCATATGGCACAGCGAAACGACTGGGATCTGGTTGATGTTGAGGAAACAGATCATCCAATTCTTGAGGTTGATTGTGTTTGATGGAGAAACGGAGTTTCCCAAGCTTTTCAACGAAACTAAGTCTGATTGGGAGAATTGAGTTTATGCGTAAATGGATTGTTTTTAGAGCGGATAAGAATCAGCCTGGGTGGAAAGATCGGAAGTATCAACATACGCAATCTCTGACTAGAACGCTGGCAGAGCATTATAAGCTGTGGCGATCGTGATATCCCAGAGGTGGGTTATCGTCCTCCTGAGTTTATTCGGGTTAAGCAGTTTGTTGATCCTGCGTTTCCTGCGGCTAAAACACACCACCGTAAGGGAGATTGGGAAGTGTCTCGTGTGGAGACTTATACGCCTGATGTGCCAGTGGGTGATTATGACATGATTGTGATCTGTACCTGTCGCTACGCGCCGATTAATGCGTCGCTGAAGCCGATGCCCGATCGCGTTGTGTCGGTTGATTCATTTGGTGGGGATAGGGAGGCTTACGATTGCTGGTTAGAGTCGCAGAAGGACAAGCAGCCTGCCGAAGCGCAAGCCTAGCCTGGTGCGATGCGAAGCCGCACTGGGCGGTAGCTAGAGACACAAACCTAGAACAGGCTGCCGCGCTGTATGAACTTGATTGTTTGCAGAGATGGAGCGATCGGCGCGGCTGCATGGGCGGCAGCTCACAGATAGGTAGCTTGATTACTTGTGACTAATGCGAAGCGGCTGATGAGGCTAACAGTAAACCTTGTCTGGAGGGGGTTCGGGTGGCGCAGCCGACCCCCGATGGGGGTTTGGGGGAAACCCCCATCGGTCAGATTCTCAGGAACCTGATAAAAATAAGAGGCAATTCTGCATCAGAATCAAATGACTGAACCTTCAGGCGATCGCCTGAATAGGGAGTGAATGATGTCAAACCTTTATGAGCAAGATTTCTACGGCTGGACGCAGGAACAGGTTTTGCTGCTGCGTCAGGGAAAGCTGAGGCAGTTGGATGTTGAGAATCTGGTTGAGGAGATTGAGTCGTTGGGGAGACAAGAGCGCCGTGAGTTGGTTAACCGCTTCATTGTTTTGCTGCATCATTTGCTGAAGTGGGAGTTTCAATCTGAGCGTCGTTCTCGGAGCTGGGAGGCAACGATTAAGATTCAGCGGCTGGATGTGGCTAAGCTGCTGGAGCAGAATCCTAGCTTGCGTCCTTATGTGTCGGAGGCGATCGGGGATGCTTACCTGCGGGCGATTGTAGAGGTGTATGGTGAGACGGGGATTTCGGTAGATAAGCTGCCTATTGAATGTCCGTATAGCTTTGAGCAGATTGGCGATGATGGGTTCTTTCCTGGCAATGAGTGAAACCCAAGGGGGCTATCGCCTGGGCGCAAGAGCCAATGGAACCGAACGACGAAAATGATTCGTGTCCCGGCTGAGTTTGAGGATCAACTGCTGGCGATCGCTCATAGACTAGATGATGGGTATTCTGATTCAGAATCAAACCTAAGCTTAGATGAACTAGAGAAAGCGATTGCGGCTGTGGTGATGAGCATTCGACCGGGCGATCGCCGTGCTGCGAACCTGCTGTTTAAGAAGCTGCTGGCGCGGCTTAAGACTTAGGGTGAATGAGTGAAGGGATAGTTACCCATGCGATCGCCTATGATGCAATCGAAGGTATGGGCTTCCCCCCAATGTGGCTTATGTGTATCTCCCCTCGGCGTGAGATACATTTTTTCGGGGCTGTACAATGGGCGCAACGTCAGCTAAAAATCATGGGCATTAAAGGCGAGCAGTCCCAACGCGATCGCGGTGAGTATTACGATGAGGTTAAGTCTGAGCAAGTCATCCTGTTAATGACTCCGACTGGTAAGGCTCGGCTGGATAAACTTGCCGTCTGCTATGAACTTTCCCGCTCTGAGTTTGTGGAGCAGATCGCGCGTGAGATGATTCCAATTAACAAACGCCGGCGTAAAGTCCTGCCGTCTGTCTAGCCAACGTCAACCGTTGAAACACTTGATATGTCTAGAGCGTCAGGTCATATATAGCGCCTGAGTTCGGTCGATCGCTGGGTGAAGCCTTGCCATAGTTGAGTTCAACTATAAAACTCACTATGTTTCCTCCTTTGGATGTCGGCTTAATCATCGCTTCAATTACGACTCTCGCTTCTGTTCTTGCCTGGTACCGTTCCCAGACAAGAAATACCTATGCCCGTGAGCGGGAAATTTCTCACATCTTTAAGAACCAGGAGCAAGCCGCCCAACTGCTGCATCAGGTGAGCGCAGATGTGGATGACCTGGGCGATCGCATTGCCCGTCTAGAGGTCTTGATCATTACGGCTCTGAGTCTCAAGAAAGTCTGATGGCTAGACCTGCGAAGGAAGTTAGTGCTGATGACCTCCGCATCATTGAAAAGATGGCAGGGTTAGGCTCCACGCTTAACGACATTGCCTGTGTCCTGGGCGTTGGCACGTCCGCGCTCGATCGCTGGCTCAAGTTCGATGAGGTTAATGGTGCTTATGTCTCTCTTTTGTTACTACACTGAAAGAAAAACGAGGTCAAGTGAGGTCAAGCGGCTTTGGCTTCTGGGATAGAGGCACTTTGGAACGTATCCATGCAATCCATC
>CASBQM010000140.1 GCA_949127645.1 Synechococcales cyanobacterium PMM_0036 | reverse complement strand
CGCGGGTGCATTTTGCTGAGGTGAGCGATCGCCAAATTGCCGCCTACATTGCTACCGGAGAGCCGATGAGCTGCGCCGGATGTTTTGCGCTAGAGGGGCGAGGTGGAATGTTTGTCGAGAAAATTGACGGTTGTCACAGCAATGTTATTGGCTTGAGCTTGCCTTTACTGCGGCAAATGCTGGCAGATTTAGGCTACGATGCGGTGGACTTTTGGATATAAAGCAAGTGGATATAGAGCCAGATCGATCGCGCTACAGCTTCAAATAATGAGTCAAAAACTTTACTGACTTTAATCAAAAAATATCGTAATTTCACTTAAATAGCTTAGAGCTAAGCGTGTTCTAGATCACAGCAGTTAACTTGACCAACTCTTTATTGTGTCTTTACGCAGTCGTTAGAACTACGGATGTTATATTTTCTTTCAAGGCGAGACAATCTCTAGTAGTGTTTAGCCTAAGTTCAGCCCAGCGGTGTTTAGCCCAGCGGGTTTTAGCCCAGCGATGTTTAGCCTAACAGTATTTTATGTGAGCTTGCTTTGTCCGATCGCTACCCGATCGATTCAAGCGACAGGGAACTTGTGACCTCTGACCCATGGACTTGCCAATGGATTCATCAGTTCCACAACTAGATAACTTGCGCTCCTCACCCCAGCATCAGACTTATCTTGGTCAGATATGCGGGTCAGATCGGCTGTTCCGCGATCGCTACAGGATCTTCCGCACTCTCGGACGGGGAGGGTTTGGGGTGACATTTCTTGCTAGAGACATGGCTCTACCTAGCAACCCTCTTTGCGTCATTAAGCTCCTGTGCCCTAAGGTGAGTCATCCCATGGCGCTCCAGCGAGCCTGTCAGCGGTTTGAGCGCGAGGCTAAAATTTTAAGCCAGTTGGGTAGCCATGCCCAAATTCCTCGCTTGCTGGACTACTTTCAGGTGAATGGCGAATTTTATCTGGTGCAGGAGTATATCAAAGGGCGAACTCTGGCGCGTGAAGTCAAGATGCGGGGAGCGCTATCTGAGCGAGAGGTGAAGCAATTTCTCTGGGAGATCATGCCCGTATTGAGCTACGTGCATGAAAATAACGTCATCCACCGCGACATTAAGCCTCCGAATATTATTCGCTGTCAAGATGACGGTCGCTTAGTGTTGATTGACTTTGGAGCCGTCAAAGAGCATTTTATTCGCATGGGAGAAAGCACTCAACGCGCTACTACAACCCACTTCGTCGGCACTCTGGGCTTTGCCCCACCTGAGCAGTTGGCTTTGCGATCGACCTATGCTAGCGATATTTTTGCTTTGGGCGTGACCTGTCTGTATCTATTGACAGGCAAGCCGCCAATGGAGTTTGACTACGATCCGGCGACGGGCGAAGTCAATTGGCAAGCAGCGGTTCAGGTGAGCGATCACTTTGGCAAAGTCTTGGATAAGATGCTGAAGGTTTCCTGCCGCGATCGCTACCAAAACGCCGAAGAGGTGCTGCGGATGCTTGATCTAGAGCCGTATCTCGACTCTCTGGCAGACTGCATGAACAGTACGCCGCTCGGTGTCATTGCTGAAGAGGAAATTCCGGAAGGCTATCTATCGCCCATTATGAGAACGGCGATCGCCATTCGTCAGTGGCGTGCCCGTCAAACAGTGCGCGATCGTCGCAACAAATCAAAGTCAGAAGAGGCAATGGTGCATTGGTAAGAATAGCGAGAAGGCAATTCTTCAACCTTCCTGCTCTTCTGGGTCGATCGCTCTGCCCCAATATAGCTGGGTAAATTCTCTAGCTGCCGCTGGATTAATGATTTCTAGCGCGTCTCGAATTTCGAGGATTGAATCTCCAGTCGGATCAACAATTTCATGAATCCATCGATGAGTATTTGAACGGGAAATTTGCATTGTTAACGCTAGCCTATACTGCGTAATGCTGTAGGTTTCAAGAACCTGCTTCAGGGCTTTGCCTGCCTTTCCCATGCTCAGCTTGATGTTCCATAATTGTAACAAGAGAATAGTCGCGTATAAGCAACGCTTTTGCTACAATGAAAAAGCGTTCCTCATGAGGAGCGAGTATCCCTAGATCGGAATGTGCCAGTGCGTAGCAGCTACCAACTTCTCAGCACTGGTTTATCCTCCAATTCGCAATGGAGACAGAATCAATTATGCCCTATGCCGATCGCATTCAGCGATGGATTGTCGTGCGTCTACTCTCTCAGGCTCGGCATCAAGACCTAGCGCGGTTCCACAAATGCTCCGATGCCGAAGGCTACTGTCACGTCATGCGGCGACTTTACCCAAACGAGAAATTTGAGGTGATGTTTGACCCTAGAACAAGCGAGAATGGAATCTCATAGCTGATTGACTGACAAACCTCAAGCATCCCTCACCCCAACCCCTCTCCCAGAGCGGGCTACTGTGTATACATATCTCTGGGTCAAGCTTAAACGGGCTGCATTCGCCCCCTAACCCCCCAAATCTGGGGGACTTCCGGAACTCAAAGTCCCCCAGATTTGGGGGACTTAGGGGGCTACAAGATGTATAGCGATCGCAAAGAGACTTATGTATACACGGTAGCCCAGAGCGGGGGAGGGGCTTTAAACTCAAGAAACTTTCTGGCTCCCCTTCTCCCCGCGTGGGAGAAGGGGTCGGGGGATGAGGAGCAAAGATTTGTCAGTCATCCAGGATCTCATAGGTAGAGTAGCGTTAGAAAAATGAGTTGGGCTGTTGCGACCTTTTATAAATTTGTGCGGTTGCCCGACTGTGCCGAAATCCGATCGCCCCTGCTCCAAGTTTGTCAAGAGCAAGACCTGCGGGGCACGATTTTGCTGGCACAGGAGGGAATTAATGGCACGATCGCCGGATCACAAGAGGCGATTAATACCGTCTTAGCATACTTGCGATCGGATATACGGCTGGCGGATCTAGAACAGAAAGAATCGATCGCCGATACCCTGCCATTCGATCGGATGAAGGTGAGATTGAAGCAAGAAATTGTCACATTAGGACTGCCAGAAGTTGATCCGAGTGAACAGGCTGGAACCTACGTTGATCCTCAAGATTGGAATGCTTTAATTACCGATCCAGACACGGTTTTGATTGACACTCGTAATCACTATGAAGTAGGAATTGGCAGTTTCCAAAACGCACAAAACCCTGAAACTGAGTCGTTTCGAGATTTTCCTGCCTATGTGCAACACAACCTCAGTCCTGCCCAACACAAAAAGGTGGCGATGTTTTGCACGGGCGGCATTCGCTGTGAAAAAGCCTCTGCCTATCTACTCTCACAAGGGTTTCAGGAAGTCTATCACCTCAAAGGCGGCATCCTGAAGTATCTCGAAGAAGTCCCTGCTGAAGATAGCCTTTGGCTAGGGGAATGCTTTGTATTTGATCAACGAGTCGCTGTTCAGCAGGGGTTAGAGCCAGGAACCCATGAAATGTGCTTGGGCTGCGGTCATCCCATCTCTGAAATTGGCAAGAACTCTCCTGACTATGAAGTTGGAGTCTCTTGTCCAGACTGTTTTGCAGAACTGACTGAAGAGAAGCGCTCGATCAGGCGATCGGCTTGGAGATCCCGTCAAATCCACGTCAACAAACCCACATCGCCCCCCTAAAATAACTTGTTACCTGAAATAACTTGTTACCTAAAATAACTTGTTACCTAAAATAACCTGTTATTGACTCACAATATGACCTATGACTTTGCCCCAAGACTCATCTAGTCTGCCTGATGGCACACCGCCCCTCAGCGCAGAATCTCAAGATTCTGCGTTTCAACAGCAGGTGCAGAGACTCCATCGCGTCATAGTTTACAGCCGTTGGGTAGTCGTAGGCTTGCTGTGGCTAGTGTTGGCACCTCTCAGCCTTTGGGGTCTGCGCTCCGAAATTTCTCTATGGCGAGAGCATTTTACCTGGGCGGCTGTTCGCTATGGTCTGGTCTACAATCGGCTATGGGCGATCGCTCTAGGAATCTGCGTGGGCATGACAGTTGCCGTTTTAGTTTGGCAAAGCCGCAATATTTTACTGGGGCTACCGCGATCGCATCAGGCTTATCTAGAAAAACAGGTTTTGCAAATTCGCCAGCAGGGCAGATCTCATCCCCTCTGGAAGTGGGTGTGCGGCGATCGGTCTAGCTAAGCCTCACTTCTTCGCAGGCTGAACGGCACAGGCTCCGGGCGCGGCTGGCGGCTGACAGTTGTTGATATAAAGCTGCTCAATGTAGGAGTGTTGCCAGGTTAAGGGAATTTCTAACAAGTCGCGGGTGCCCGTAAAACCCTGCCCAATAAACAGAAGGAGAGCAAAACTATTGAGAATAATGTGAACATTGCGCCAACGATTGGTGCGATCGGTATAAATGTCGGGGAAAATGGCGAGGGCAAAAATCATCAAAAGAGCTGCCAAAATACCATAGTGGTAGTGGGAGATATACCACTCAGCCCCCCGCCGATAAATTTCAGGCTGGCAACCCAGCAAGATCAGCCCCATCCCGGTTAACGTCGCAAAAATGCCGCGCCAGAGTTTTGCCCTAGCTTTGTTTAGGAAAATTAAGGAAACGATCGTCAAAGCAAACATCAGGATCACAAATCCTACCCGCATGGGTTCCTGGTTCCAGATTTGTTTTTCTAGAAATGTAGAAACTATAGGATATCCCAACCCCAAGAGCGCCACAAAAACAACTGAGTTGCTGAGCAAGCGACCCAGCTTCAAATGCTCAGTACCCACCGTTGGCGGAATTTTGCTCTTGCCGCCTTCCTCTTGAGTCTTAAGCCGCCGGCTACGAGTCAAAGTGGCATAGTGAACCACTATACCAATGAGGGGAAATACGAAAGCGATCGCAATAAAGGGATGAATAAGAGCAGCAATATCTTTAGAGTCCATACAAAACCTCTGATACCAGGACTTTTACAAGCAGTATAGACAGATCCCTGGTTAACTGACAAAACTAAGTCGCCCTCACCCCAACCCCTCTCTCAGAGCAGGAGAGGGGCTTTGAAACCAAGAAACTTTCTGGCTCCCCTTCTCTCCGTGCGGGAGAAGAAGGGATTGGGGGATGAGGAGGCAAAGATTTGTCGGCGTTGCTGAATATAAGTATGAATTGCCCTCATCCCCAACCCTTCTCCCTAGGGAGAAGGGAGCTAGAACTCTTGTCCCCTCTCCATTCGGGAGAGGGCTAGGGTGTAGCTTGCTTCCCGAAGGGTGGGGCAGTCTGAGAATTCATCCCTCAATTCAGCAACGCCGATTTGTCAATCAGCGAAGATAAGCCTCTATCGTCGCCGCACTGGGTAGGTGACATACAAATCGCGCTGAAGAACAACTTCTACTGGAGCAGATGGATCATAGTAAGAGAGAGCAGAGTAGCCATAGGCTGCAGCTTGAGGCAAATTTGCCAGATCACAGGGAGAAGGGTAAGGGCTAGAGCCAGGGACGATCGGCATCTCTGCTACCGAAGAAACTGGACTCAGATTAACCTGCATGGCGCTAGCGAGAATCTGTGCCCGATCGCGGGCATCAGCAACGGCAGCAACATAGGCTTTTGCCTCCATATCATCACAGCTATTGGTGACGTAGCCAATATAGCGATCCTGAAGATAAAGCTTGTCGCTTGTCGCTCCTTGGGCTGCGTCCATGATCTTAGTAATGCGATCGCTTGTCGGTTGAGCTATATCAAAGGCGATCGCCGCGCTGCCTTCACCATAGTAGTTGTAGGGGCTAGCACCCGGGACATCACCCATCATCACTTTGATATCGCCAGCAGGCACTCCAGCCGCCACTAATGCTGCCACGAAAGGCTTCAGCATCTCTGGGGTCAAGGGTGGAATGGGGGGTGATTGAGGCGGTTGGGAACCCCCGGCAACGTTCGGATCAGAGGCAGGATAGGGATTAAAGGTGGATATGTCATAGCTCAGCACAACTAGTTGAACTGAAGCCTTGTCGGCAGGTCGGCTGATTTGTCCATGCCCAACGACCATGACCACCTGATGATTATCTGTAGCAGGAGGATAAAAGAGCTGTGCAACTTGAACAGGCTGTGCAGCTTCAACCGACTGTTCAACGGTTGCAGGTGCCATATTTGACGTTGCGGCGTTGACCGATCGGCTGAATGCACAAATTGAGAGAGAGGCGATCGCCGCACTCAAACTTACGATTAACAGAGACTTCCTCACCATATCTAATTCCTTTGTTCTCAGTAAATCTAGGCGAATTCACCCAAACTAACCTGTATTGTTCAAAACTCACCCGCTCATCTCAAAAAATGAAATATTACTCAGGATTAAACCCTACCCGATGCCGATCGCTTCTGAAACGCTCCATTACCCGGATGCCCTAGCCAAGTGTCGCCATCCACGACCAGATTGCCCCGCAGAAAAACTTTTTCAACTTTGCCCGTCACTTTGCGTCCTTCGTACAGGGTGTAATCGGCGTTGGAGTGGTGCGTGCTGGCGCTGAGGGTGTGAACCTTGAGCGGGTCAAACAGCACCAGATCGGCATCGCTGCCCACAGCGATCGTCCCTTTGCGGGGAAATAGCCCAAACATTTTGGCGGGAGCGGTGGCGGTAAGCTGCACAAATCGATTGAGTGAGATTCTGCCCATGCCTACGCCGCCATCAAACATCAGGGGCAGACGAAATTCTACGCCCGGTGCGCCGTTGGGAATGCGTTCGAAATTGTCGTGTCCAAGCTGCTTAGATTGGTAAATGCCGTAGGGGTTTTCGTTGAAGCAAAAGGGGCAGTGATCCGTAGAGACAATTTGCAAATCGTCAAACTTGAGTCCGCGCCAGAGTGCCTCCTGACAGTCATGATCTCGTAGCGGCGGAGTCATGACAAATTTGGCGGGTTCAAAATCAGGGCGATCGTACTCTTCAATGCCCAGAAATAAATAGTGGGGACAGGTTTCGGCAAAGGCAGAAATACCGCGATCGCGGGCTTCTACGACCTCTTCCAGCGCCTCTTTTGCCGACAGATGCACTAAGTAAACCGGAACTTCGGCAAGTTCGGCAAGCCGAATCGCCCGATGGCTGGCTTCAGCCTCCATAATCCGGGGTCGCGTCAGGGCATGAAACTTGGGTGAGGTGTTGCCCTGCGCCAGAGCTTCCTCAATCAGCACCTGAATGACGCTGCCATTCTCGGCATGGATATTAATCATGCCGCCCTGTGTTCCCACCTTACGCATGGCTTTGAAAATTCCGGCATCATCTACCATCAGCACGCCAGGGTATGCCATGAACATCTTGAAGCTGGAAATGCCGTCCCGATCGATTAAATCTGGCAGTTCCGCCAGGGCATCGGGCGTAATATCCGTCAGGATGATGTGAAAACTGTAGTCTACACAGGCTTTGGGTTCTGCTACTGCCATGCGGCGATCGAGCGCCTGCTTAGGAGATTCGCCCCGCTGCTGAAGCGCAAAATCTATAATCGTCGTGGTGCCGCCAAAGGCAGCCGATCGGGTTCCGGTTTCAAACGTGTCGCAGGTGACGGCATCGCCTAGGGGAAACTCCATATGAGTATGCACATCCACGCCGCCTGGAATGATTAGCAAACCCGCCGCATTGTGAACGATCGCCGACTCTGCGGGAATGTGACGAGCGATCGCCTCAATCTGCCCGTTTTTAATCAGCACATCGGCAACATAGTCATCTACAGCAGTGACAATTCTTCCACCCTTAATCAGCACATCTTCCATTCTGTCTCCTCAAACCCTGCAAAACTGCTGACAACCTACTACATTTAGGGTCAAGCAATAGATCAATGGCGAACTTATTTGGAAGCCGTCATTTGTTTTAATGGGGCAGTAGTGCTGTGGGAGAGAGGCGATGAACATCCGGGATGCTCAGGAATCAGATTTACCGGCGATCGTAGAAATTTACAATGCCGCTATTCCAACCCGGATTGCCACTGCCGATCTGGAGCCGATTACGGTAGAAAGCCGCTACCTCTGGTTTCGGCAATATCATCCTAACAAGCGACCGCTATGGGTCTTAGAAGTCGCCAATGAAGCAAACAGCGAAATTGCCGCCTGGATTAGCCTCACTTCTTTCTACGCGGGGCGACCGGCATACAGCGCCACTGCCGAAATCAGCATCTACATTGCCCCCCAGCACCAGCGCCGGGGCTATGGTAGACACCTAATCAAACGCCTGATAGAGTCCTGTCCTAAGCTGGGCGTGACGACGCTCCTAGCCATGTATTTTGATCACAATATTGGTAGCCAGCGGCTATTTGAAGGACTGGGCTTTCAGCCGCAGGGACATCTCACCGATATTGCCGTGCTGGATGGGCAGCAGCGAGGACTCATTATCGCAGCACTCAAAGTTGAACCTTACTCTGATATTCCAAAGCCATAGCGTTGAAACACTGCCTTGGCTGAGCTACTGCTCAAAAACTCTACATAGCTTTTGGCGGTTTGCGGGTTTTTACTGTCTTTAAGAACAGCGATCGGATAAACGATCGGCGAATGCAGGGTATCGGGTGCGGTGGCGACCTGCTTCACCTGAGTTGAGATCAGTCGATCGGTGGTGTAGACAATCCCTGCATCAGCATTGCCACTCTCGACCGCTGCCAAAACATTACGGACGCTGTTGCCATACACTAGCTTCGATCGCACCTGCTCCAAAATCCCTAAATTCTTGAATAGCTCCTCGCTATATTGCCCCACCGGAACGCTACGAGGTTCGCCCACGGCAATCTTCTGCACCTTGTCTCCTGTTAACTGTCGGAAGCTCGTTAGGTTCAGCGTTGAATCGCTGGGCACAATTAGCACCAAATGATTGGTTAGCAGATTGCGGCGGGTATCAGTCAAGATCAGCCCTTTCTGCTGCAAGGCATCCATTTGACGCGAAGCGGCAGAGATGAACACGTCAGCGGGTGCGCCCTGTTCGATCTGCTGCTGCAATG
>CASBQM010000139.1 GCA_949127645.1 Synechococcales cyanobacterium PMM_0036 | reverse complement strand
TTCCAGCACATAGGAAACGCCAGACGGACAGCGCATATTGTCTTCTAGCACGTACCAGTCGCCGGAGCGATCGCGCACCAAATCTGTTCCGGTAATGTGGCACCAGATGCCTTGAGGCGGTTTCAGGCCCATGCAGGGCTTGAGAAACCCGGTTGCCGATTCCACTAGCTCACGCGGAATCACGTTGTCTTTAAGAATTTTCTGCTCACCATAAATATCGTCCAGAAACAGGTTGAGCGCCTGAATACGCTGCTTCAAGCCCTTTTCTAGAATCTCCCATTCCCGCAAGGGCAAAATCCGAGGAATAATGTCAAAAGGCAAGATTCGCTCAGTGCCCTCATTATCGCTGTAGACATTAAAGGTAACTCCTACTTTAAACAGAGCATTTTGAGCCGCGTGCTGCCGCTGCTGCAATTCATCAATGCTAAGCCCATTAATGCGCTCAATTAACACTGCTGCTTCGGGGCGAGGCTCCCCCTTTGCCACAAACAGCTCATCATAGAAATCACCGGGATCGTAATGCTGAAATTGCACGATGCAGCCTCGCCTATAGCCTTTCACTTCTCATCTTCAGGATTAGCGTTTGAGTTCAAGATTGCAAACACATTGCCTATGAATAGTCTCTAGCATGACCGCCTGACTGTAACTTAAGATACGAAATAAGCGTCAGTTAGGGCAATTGACTACGACTTTGGAGTTCATAAATTATGGTCAGCAAGTTTTGGGTATTCCAGGAACGTAGCCATAAGTTCAATGTTTTGTTTGTAAACACGCTCTCAGAGACGCGAATTGAGTTCTCGCAGGTCACTGTTTTCTCAACCTGAGACTCCGGAAAGTTTTCTGCACCCTTAAGCGCATCGCCTAATAGTCAGCAAGGGGGCTAGGGGAGTAGGATTGAGAGTATGGAAACCGAAATATTACAATCTGAATCGCCATCCGAATGGCAGCAGGGGCAGCTCATGGAGATTGCGATCGCCGATCTCAGCAACAATGGCGATGGCGTTGGGCGTTGGGAGGGCAGAGTTGTGTTTGTGCCAGACACCGTTCCGGGCGATCGCGTTCGGGTGCGCCTGATGCGAGTCAAGCCTCAGTATGCTTACGGTAAGCTGCAAGAAGTCCTAGAAGCCTCGGAGCATCGAGTTCGCCCAGGCTGCATTGTTGCCGACAAGTGTGGCGGCTGTCAGTGGCAGCACGTAGACTATGACTTTCAGCTTCAGGTAAAACGTAATTTAATTATTCAAGACTTAGAGCGGATTGGCGGCTTTGCCGAACTTCCCATTGATCCGGTGCTAGCCGTCTCCGCGCCGCTGGGCTACCGCAATAAGACGACCTACCCGCTGATGCGATCGGCAACAGGTCAAGTCCAGGCGGGTTACTACCAAAAAGGTAGCCACCTGTTGATTAACCTCAACCAGTGCCCTATCCAAGACGATCGCTTCAATCCTTTTTTGGCGCAGATCAAGCAAGATATTCAGGAGCGCGGCTGGGGCATCTACGACGAAACTAAGCATCGCGGTAAACTGCGCCATTTGAGTCTGCGGGTGGGGCGACGTACGGGCGAAGTGCTGCTGACGCTGGTGACAAAAGAAGGCAATCTCATTGGGCTAGAGGAACAGGCGCAGACCTGGATGACAGAATATCCTGAGCTAGTAGGCATTTGTTTGAACCTGAACCCCGATCGCACAAACGCTATTTTTGGCGCAGAGACGCAGTGCATTCTGGGACAAGGCTACTTAACCGAAGAATTTGCCGGACTGAAGTTTCAAATCCAGCCGAACACCTTCTTTCAGGTGAATACTGAACAGGCAGAGGGATTGCTGAAAGCGATCGAGTCTGAGCTAAATCTGCAAGGTCACGAAGTGCTGGTAGATGCCTACTGCGGCATTGGCACGATGACTCTGCCGCTGGCAAAATATGTGAAAGAAGCGATCGCTCTGGAGGTGCAGCCCGAAGCTGTCGAACAAGCTCAGGTCAACGCGGCGCTGAACGGCATCACTAACGTCACTTTTCAGGTAGGCACAGTTGAAGCCCTGCTGCCTCAGCTAGAGGTTCATCCCGATATCGTGCTGCTTGATCCACCCCGTAAAGGCTGCGATCCTAGCGTCATTGCTACTTTGCTAAGTATTTTGCCCGATCGCATTGTCTATGTAAGCTGCAATTCTTCAACGCTGGCGCGTGACCTGAAGCTATTGAGCCAGAGCTATCGCATTACTCGAGTCCGTCCGGCGGACTTCTTCCCCCAAACCCCTCACGTTGAATGCGCTGTATTTCTAGAAAGAGCTTAGTTGCTACCCAGTTGCTACCCAGTTGCTACCGAGTGAATACCTAGTTGCTAGGCTGAACGCCACCGGAAACCGGAGGGGCACCAATGCCCGAAAACCGTCCTGGGTCGCCAAACCAGTTGAAGTCGCTAATGCGGAGAGTCACCGCCGCCGCATTGCGAATGGGGCTAAAGCTAAGGGCAAGGGCATAGGTGCGCCGACTGTATTCCAGCGTGTAGATTGTGTCAATGGTGCGTCCTTTATCCAGACTAAGAGAGGTTTGCACCCCCAACCGAATCGGACCTACAATCTGCTGGGTGAAGCCCAAAGTCACGATTTGCTCATCGGCGATGCGATCGAACAAGAAGGGTGATTTGCCATCCAGCACGGTTTGAGAGTAGGAAATCCGGAAGGCGGTGTAATCAAACGCGTGACGCGAGAAGTGCCCAAACTGTCCTGAAAGCCCGATCGTCCCCGTCAAGCTATTCTGGGTGTCGCCATTGCTGTAGAGGCTGGCTGTGCCTCGCAGAGAAGTATCTACCGCTAAGTATGGAACCACAGGGTTGGGCGTGTAGCGCAATCCTGCATCTGCGGTAGGGGGCAGCGCGGTGCCAATCCACAGATAAAAGGCGCGGTTAAGGTTAGCTGTGACCTGGTACCGAGTCAAGTTAATTCGGTTGTTGGGTCGGGGAAGGGGCGGCAAAAGGGAGTTATCGGCATCCACCTCAGCATTCAAAAACTGTACACCTGCCTGATAGGTCAGGTTAATTCCGGTATTGCCCAAACTAACTTGAGGCGAATTAAGAACAATGCCCAGGTTGCTTTGCACATTCCGAAAGCCCAGAGAACCGTTAAACAGGCGATCGCGGAACGTGTAGCCCACCGACAGGCGATGATTCAAAATCTGCTGCTCAATGCCGATATTGGCGCGCAGGTGGCTATCCACTTCTCCCAGGTCGAGGCTCGTGAGTGACGCTTCACCTGAGAACAGCGTGGTGGGACTAAGGTTGGCAGTGAAGAGCGATCGCAATCCGTAAGCCGAACCGCTCAAGAAGTCGCCGTTGTCGTATGCCCGTTGCAGCAAAATTTGCGGCGTTACCGTGAATTGCACTGTCGGGGTCGCAATCACTTCAAACGGGCGTTCAATAAAGAAGCCGCCTCGCTCGTCCTGATCAAACCCAAACTGTACCAGACCTGAAC
>CASBQM010000138.1 GCA_949127645.1 Synechococcales cyanobacterium PMM_0036 | reverse complement strand
CCTGCCACTTCTGCGATCGCATATTTAGGTGGCAGGTTTTGCTTAATCGCTCGGTAAAATGGATACAAACAAAGCAACTTACAGGCGTTCTCATGAATTTAACAACTGACTTGCTAACTCGCATTACCCAAACTCCTGGTCAGTGTGGTGGTCGCCCTTGCATTCGAGGGATGCGAATTCGAGTCACCGATATTTTAGAGATGTTGGCTGAGAACGTTAGTGTGACTGAAATTTTAGAAGATTTTCCCGATTTGGAACTTGCAGATATTCAAGCTTGTTTGCTCTTTGCTGCACGACGAACTGACTTTCCTAGACTAACGGCATGAAGATTTGGGTTGATGCTCAACTCCCTCCAACATTAGCCAACTGGCTAACAAACAACTTTGGCTTAGAAGCTGCTGCCCTGAGAGACTTGTTACTTCGGGATGCCCAAGATATGGACATTTTTGAAGCAGCACGAGCCGAAAACGCTGCGATTATGACCAAAGACAGCGACTTCATCGACTTAGTATGTCGCTTAGGAACTCCTCCTCAGATTTTGTGGCTGACCTGTGGCAATGTCACGAATCGTAACCTGCGTCAATTACTGACCGCTACTTTGCCCAATGCGTTAGAACAGCTACGACAAGGAGAAAAGATTGTGGAAATCAGCAATATGGGGGCGATCGCTCCATAACATCAGGATTATGGCTGATTGAGAATAGCCTGCTACCCTGCGATCACATTGCATCAAGTCGCGATCGCTTCTCTCATTCACGTAAACCTGATCGCCCTATCCCACCAAAGTTTCAAGAAGCGATCGCTCTCAAGAAAAGAGCTAGGTGCGATCGCTCCTCTCATTCACATTAACCCGATCGCCCCATCTCATCAAAGTTTCAAGACGCGATCGCCTTCCGAGAAAGAGTCAGATGCGATCGCCCCTCACATTCACATAAGCCCGATCGCCCCATCTCATCAAAGTTCCAAGAAGCGATCGCCTTCAGAAAAGAGTTAGGTGCGATCGCCCCTCTCATTTACGTAAGTGTGATCGCTCTCTATCAGGGTTACGCTGATTGAGAATGATCTGGGGTGAGTGGCGATCGAATTGTAGAGGGTGACGATCGGCTTCTAGGACAAAAGCATTTCAGCCTGTCTGCCGCATTGAGTGGTTGGGCTACTGGCTATATTTACTTTATGAAACTGGATAGCTTTTCATAAATTTGTTGACATCTTCGATCAACTCCCAAACTTCTTCTTTTGAAGCGGGATTAGCAACCGAATGACTACAACGATTGCGAATATCACCCATCACTTGAATACGACGATGTTGTGTTTGATCATAAATCTGAGCAGACTTTAGCGTTTCGCTCAATGGATCAATCGTATTGCCACGTAGTTTGAGCGGTGGATTTTGACTTTCACACAAGGTTTTTAAGTGTTGCTCTAGGATAACGCCAGCCATTGCACCAGCCGCAGGGAAATAACCGGTTTTAAAGAGAATTTTTGTCTCAAACAAAGGATCATCTGCTTCTCCTTCATTAACAGGATTACTGAGGATCTCTTGAACAATGGTTTTGAAACCAAACCATCGTGTCTTTGTAGCTTCAGTTCCTGCTGAACGACGCGAAATTGCAGTACGAATTTGGGGATTGGTTGCAATATAAAACTTATAAGCCTCAAAAATAGATTTCGCTACAGGTTGAACTTTTAAGGGTGGATGCCCTATGAGTGCCGATGCCTGAATATCAAGGGCAGAGATGGAAAATTTCTTCTCCCATTTTCCTCCTTCTTACAAAACACTATCATCTGCGGAATACAACCGTCCTGCATTTTCACCAAATACAGTATGAACGTTTTGCATAGTCTGCCGAAATATCGCTCCAAGTTCCACGACCTGCGCTTTGTCTTTAGGAGCATATTTCCCCATGTAATCGTTGAGGAATCGTTTTAGATTTCCTGCATAATGATCAATCCGATTTGTAAATGAGAAAAAGCGTAGAATCATTTCACGCTCAACAAAACGTGCTTCTGGAGAGTCATGACCTTTTATTCTTCGCCAACTGGTATCTTTCTCTAACTCAGCCAGCAAGTCACAAAATAAACCCCGATAAACACAATTTCTAATTTCCTGTTCGTTCAATGCCATTGATCCGCGATTTAATCGCTCGAAAATCTCATAACGTAAATCCTGATTTGTCCCCGCATCAATGACAATGCTACGAATGGGTGCATCAACAATTTTTTCTTGTTCCTGTTCAGATAATTCCTGGAATAGTTTTCCATTCAAGCTACTCAGCTTTTGCAGTTTCTTCAACTTAAACTTGTTTGTCACAAACCGAATTAACGTTGTCAATCGTTGTTGCCCATCAACTACCTCAATCTTGCCATTCTCAAGGCGTACAAAGTAGAGTGGCGGAATTGGTATTTGTAGCAGCAGTGATTCTATCAGACGTGATAGTAACTCAGGCTTCTGATCCCAGACATATTCACGTTGGTAATGAGGTTGTGGATTAATCTGCCCTCGCTCGTATTTGTCACGCAGAGTCGAAATAGTCCAGTCGTGTGGCTGGCTTGCAACGGGACGAGCATCAGGCTTATCAGCAACCTCCTCAACTTCAGGTTCAAGCTCTGCATACTCCTGATCAATTTCGTGATTTTCTGTCATCTTGCCCTGACTGCTGATACTATCCCCTGATTTCTAGCATTTCAGCATAGAACTTGCCAACATTTATAAACATCGCACTACCCCTCTTAATTCCCAAAAATTCTGAGTTGCAATGGCAACTAACTGAGAAAAATCTGGAGTGAATTAGTTGTTGTCACCGTTAGGATCATCCTCTAGGTTATGACGTTCTATAAGTTCTCTAGTGCTATCTGATTCCAGGTATTGATCGATCGCTTCATTCAATACCTTATTCAGGCTGCTCTGTTTAACCCCTGCAAGTGCTTTCAAGAGCCGATAGACCTCTTTGTCTACGATCGCTCTTACTTCTTGCTTATCTTTTGCTGTGGGGGACATTAATGAAGGTCTAGACAGAACCCAGACATTATGCCGTATAGTAAATGCTATTACCGTCAATATGACATATGACGGTAAAACTAACGTACTACAAGGTGATGCTCATGGTTATGCTTTCTGATGACGAGATCGCCCTGCTCAAGGCGATCCTTACGGCTCTGCGAGGAATCAAGGTTCGGGATATCGACAAAGCCCTCGTGATTTTGTCCAAAGCAGAACGGCGACTCTGATAGGTTTCACGGCTGAAAGGGCGCGTCAAGGCGATGTGCCAACGGACACTCGAACCGCCCCCTACATCCCCCAATTCTGGGGGACTGTGAACAAAAACGGGTTGAAAGTCCCCCAAAATTGGGGGATTGGGGGGCGAATGCAGGACATTCGCTCCTCCACAGACAAACCCTCGCCACTCTATAAAACATCTGCCAAGAGTCAGCCCGAAAGCTTCAACAGGCTTCTGGGATAAGTTAGAGTGAATTCTATTAAGCCTCATCCTGCAAGCCGTTACAGCGCTCCAGTTATGACCCACACCTTCCTCGATCGCCTCCATAGTCCCGATCGCCCTGTGCTTGTCTTTGATGGCGCAATGGGCACCAACCTTCAGGTGCAAGACCTGACTGCCGAAGATTTTGGCGGAGCTGAATATGAAGGGTGCAATGAATACTTAGTCGTCACCAAGCCGGAAGCCGTTGAGAAAGTCCACTGCGATTTTCTAGCGGCAGGGGCAGACGTGATCGAAACGGATACCTTTGGCGCAGCGTCGATCGTGCTGGCAGAGTATGACTT
>CASBQM010000137.1 GCA_949127645.1 Synechococcales cyanobacterium PMM_0036 | reverse complement strand
GAGTCAATGGTTGCGTTAATGAATTGATGAGAATTGAGCAAGGTGAGAGGATGCTCTCACCTGTGCAGCCGTGCCTTGAGACGAACTCATAAGAAATCTTGGAAAGCGATCGCCCTTGTTCTCCAGAGATCAAACATCTTCTCTGGAGGACAGAGATTCTGCAAAAAGCTGTATCACTTCACACAGTCTTAACAGTCAATGTGTTGCAGCAGACTTAACGCTGTTGTAGTCCAGATGGTACGGTGCGATCGCATATGTAATGAATCAGGACTTTCTATAACGTTGGGCAGACCCAAAGCTGACTCAGTTGAGCAATGAAACTGGGGAAGCTGCTTCTAATGTACTGCGGCGTTTTCAGTGTGCATCTGCAAGGTAGACGCTTTTGAGGAGCGATCGCTTTGCGGTACTGAGTGGTAACTGAAACTGTGATTGGTGCTGCTCATAGCGCCCAGAAGAATTATTCAGCAATATTGCACAAAACAGCTTTTATGTCAGCATTTAGCCTTACTGATCCGAATAATCAAAACTTCAGCGCTTTATCTTCCGTTCCGGACAGCGCCAGCAGTCTTCGGAAAATTAGCGGGTTTTTGGGCACAGGCGCAGAAATTTCTGCCTACGATTCTGCCAGCAAGCGTCTATTTGTCGTCTCTGGACAAACGAGTGTTCAGGTTCTGGATTTAAGCAATCCGAGCAGCCCTGTCTTGGTGCAAACGCTCGACCTGTCTAGCTACGGTGGCGCTGCCAACAGCGTAGCCGTGAGCAACGGTCTTGTAGCAGTAGCGGTAGAAGCTAATGTGCGCACCAGCCCCGGCAAAGTGGTGGTGTTGAACGCTCAAGGCGTGTTTCAGGGAGCGATTGCCGTCGGAGCTATCCCCGACATGGTGACTTTTACACCAGACGGCAAAAAGATTTTGGTGGCAAATGAGGGCGAACCCAGCAGCTACGGTCAGCCCAACTCGATCGATCCCGTTGGTTCGGTGAGCATTATTGACCTGGCGAACGGCGTATCGGCAGCAACGGTGGCGATCGCAGGGTTTGAGAGCTTTAATGCTCAGAAGGCAGATCTTCTGGCAAAGGGCGTGCGGATTTCGTCTCCCAATGCCACTGTGGCACAAGACTTTGAGCCAGAGTACATCACGGTTTCGGCGGATGGCAAAACGGCTTGGGTGACGCTGCAAGAGAGCAATGCGATCGCCCTGATCGACATTGCTACGGCAAAAGTCACGAGCATTTTGCCGCTGGGTCTGAAGGACTTTAGCAAAGGGTTGCCCACCGTTACGACCTATGAATTTGGCGATCGTCCTGTCTTGGGCACAACGGCGACTGTCAATCCTGGCGATGCCAGCCAGACTACGGCGGGACAGGATATTTTGCTCGGCGGATTCTCTGGACTGTTTTTTGAGGGCACTGCGGCAAACGGCAACCTCAAATTCATCACGACGACCGATCGCGGTCCCAATGGTGAGCCGACTGAACTGAATGCTGCCAATCCGGGTCTGGAGCGTCCGTTTGCCCTGCCTGACTTCCAGCCGCAAATTGTCCGGTTTGAGCTAGATCGCAGCACCGGAAAAATCAGCCTCACCGAGCAAATCAAGCTCAGCCGAGCTGACGGTACGCCGATCACGGGCTTGCCAAACCTTCAAAGTGGCGCAGCCGGAACGGCATACACTGACGAGGTTGCGGTCGATTTGTTTGGCAACGTGCTGTCCAATGACTCCTTGGGAGCCGATACAGAAGGCATCGTTGTTGCAGCAGACGGCACTTTCTGGCTGGTGGATGAGTACCGCCCGGCAATCTATCACTTTGATCAGGCGGGCAGGCTGATCGATCGCTTCATTCCGGAGGGTGCGCCCACAGATGGCGGCGAGTTTGGCACTGCGGCTCTGCCTGCGGTCTACGCTCAGCGGCGAGCGAATCGTGGTTTTGAAGCGGTTGCCCTAGAGGGAAACAAGCTCTATGCCTTCATCCAAAGCGCGATCGATAATCCTGACTCTGCGGCAGATACCACCTCTCGCGGCTCCCGGAACACTCGCATTCTAGAATTTGATATCGTCACAAATCAGGTGACGGGCGAATATCTCTATGTGCAGGACGACATTAGCGCTAGCGGCACCGCCAAGACCGACAAGATCGGCGATGCGGCTTCTCTCGGCAACGGCAAGTTTCTCGTGGTGGAGCGAGACGATCGCTCTACTACAAGCTCCAATAAGCTGATCTACGAGATCGACCTGAAGGGCGCGACCAATATCAACAGCGCTGCCAACCTGACCAAAGTTCCGGCGGGCAAAACGATCGAGCAGCTCACGGTTGCCGAGCTAGATAGCGCCGATCTTAACCCTGTGAACAAGCGCTTGGTGACGAATGCGGCGGCGATCGGCTACACCGGAGTCGAAAAGCTGGAAGGTCTGGCGCTGATTGATGCCAACACGATCGCTCTGATCAACGACAACGACTTTGGCTTGGCGGGTGGTGTGGTTTCCGGCAACGGCTCGATTACCGGACTCTCCAACACGCCTGTGAAACTGGGCATTATCGAGTTCAACCAGAGTAACGGGCTAGACGCAAGCGATCGAGATGCTACGGGCGGCAAGATCAATATCCAGACGCAGCCTGTGTTTGGGCTGTATCAGCCGGATGCGATCGCCAGCTATAGCTTCAACGGGCAAACCTATCTGGTGCTAGCAAACGAAGGCGACTCCCGCGACTACATGGGCTTCCTAGACGAAATTCGTGTCAGCGATAGCAAGTACATACTCGATCCGATCGCCTTCCCCAATGCGGCTGATCTGAAGAAAGATACGGCGCTGGGTCGGCTGACAGTGAGCGCGGTCTCAGGCGATATTGATGGCGATGGCGACTTCGATCGAATTGAGGTGTTTGGCGGGCGATCGTTCTCTATTCGAGATGCGGCAGGTAATTTGGTGTTTGACAGCGGCAACCAAATTGAGCTAATTACGGCGGCAGCAGTTCCCGCCCTGTTCAACTCCAACGGCACAGCGGCAACCTTCGACACCCGCAGCGACAATAAGGGACCTGAGCCGGAAGGCGTGACGGTAGGAGCGGTTAACGGTCGCACCTATGCTTTTGTGGGGCTAGAGCGGACAGGCGGCGTGTTGGTCTATGAAATCACGAATCCCAGCAAGCCCGTCTTTGTGGAATATGTC
>CASBQM010000136.1 GCA_949127645.1 Synechococcales cyanobacterium PMM_0036 | reverse complement strand
TCGTTAAACTTCCTGGTGTAACTGACGAAGATGAGCTAACCGTCTGGTCGGCAGTAGCGAAACTTCCGGTGAAAAATGAGGCAGGGCTACTGCGAAAGCTGATGGAAATGAACTGGAGCAGTACCTTTGAAGCGCGCTTTGCTGTGGCAGATGACCAGGTAGTAGTTTGCGCTAAGCGGACATTGGCAGAACTATCTCCAGCCGAAGTCTCGCGGAATATTACGATCGTTGCAACGATCGCCGACGACAACGACGAATCTCTGCAAGCCGAGTTTGGCTGATCTGTCTAATTCACCTGATCTGTCTAATCTACCTGATCTACCTGGTTTGAAAGTCTGGCGATTGATTCCGCCGATCGAGGCTCCGGGCAAGATGCAAATGGCGATCGATCGCTGGCTGCTCGACCAATACTGCCAGGGACACATCCCTTCCACGCTGCGGTTCTATACCTGGGCGCCGATCGCCCTTTCTTTGGGATACCACCAGCGAAAATATCCTGCGTTTTGGGAAGATCTGACCTGGAATCAGCAGCCGATCGATTTGGTGCGTCGTCCTACGGGCGGACGGGCAGTGCTGCATCAAGGCGATTTGAGTTATGCGATCGTCACCTCTGGTCTTGGCTCTGGTTTTGGCTCCGGAACTAACTTTGGAGTTACAGGAAACCGAATGCAGACCTATCGTTACCTCTGCGAGTTTCTAATTCGGGGCTGGCGATCGCTTGGTATTGAGTTGCGCTATGGCGAAGCGGGTCGAAGCTACATTCACAATCCTGATTGTTTTGGGACGGCAACGGCGGCAGACTTGGTGATGCCCAACGGCGCTAAGCTAATTGGCAGCGCTCAGCTCTATCGCAAAACTCAGAGCCAACCTGCCGTTTTGCAGCATGGTTCTATGCGAATTAATCCTGACCCTGCGTTGTTTCGGCAGGTATTTGAAACGCCCATGGAACCCGTGCCGCTTGAGAAAGACTGGACTTATGAAAAAGGCTGGACTTACGAAAAAGCAATGGAGGTGGCGATCGCCACCTCCATTGCCTCTGCGAAATCTTGGTTTGGAGTGCAGTTTATTACCCAACCTTTGTCTGAAGTTGAGTGGCAGACGATACTGAATTTACAGGTTTAACATTTGCAGGTTTAACCTAGCTGGGTGAAGCTGCTGGCAGTAATCTGACCTTTGTCAACGCCCTGCAAAACCGCCAGTGTCTTGTTGTTAGAGCTGACGATCGTATCTCTCCCATCTTGCGCAATCTTCAGATCGCCGAAGGAAAGACTGCCTAGTAAGCCAATCTTGTCGTCTTGAATTCTAAAGTCTTGAATCACGCTCTTGCCTTTGAGATCCAGAACAAACACATCGTCGCCTGAGCCGCCGATGCAGAGATTGGTGCCTTTGCCGCCGACGAGGATATCTTTTCCTCGATCGCCATTTAGCGTGTCGTCGCCTTCTCCGCCCACGAGAACGTCATCCCCTGAGCCGCCCACAAGGTTGTCGTTGCCTTTGCCCCCGTTAGCCAAATCTTCGGAGCTATTGCCACGCAGGTTGTCGTCACCTTTTAGCCCAACCAACAGGTTATCGCCCCGCAAACCTCTGATGGTATCGGCGATCGCATCACCCGTCAAAACGTGCTTGATAGACACATTCTTCAGGATTTTTTCTTCGCCCAGCGTATTGAGGATGCTGCCGAAACCATCCAGCAAGTCCACTTTTTGGGGATTGACAGACTTAACATCCGTTTTGTTGGAGCCTTTGCTCGTTAAGCCTGCGATGCTGCCTAAGCCGCTGATCAAATCATTGGCAGGTGCTTTGCTAAAGATGTAATAGTAGTCGTCGTCTAGACCCCCAAACAAATTACTCAAATTGATCTTGCCGAATAGACCGCTTAGGTCATCCACCAGACTGCCAATATTTAAGCCGCCAGAAAGTCCGAGATCTCCTAATGAGTTAAAGATATCGCTCAGAGATGTTGAGCCAAACAAATTATCAATGCCAAGGTTACTAAATAAATCGCCTAAATCGATACTGTCAAAGATGTTGCCATTACCGAAAAGAGAATCAAAGATATTCCCTAGATCGAAACCGTTAAAAATACTAGTACTGCCTAGTAATCCGTCTAAGATGCCGCCCAGGTCAATACCGTTTAGGAGACTGCCAAGATCTAAGCCAAATACGCGGCTGGTCATTGAATCGGTCATAGCGAGATACCTCAATGTCTTCTGTGATTCGAGGGGCAGAATGCTTCTTCCCACGGGTGACACCGCAGAGGAGTGTTCTGTGGGGTGACTCTCGATCAGACGGCAGTAGGTTCCAATACGTTCCCAAAGTTTTTTGAAAACTTGAGAGATAACGCTCTGACGCGTTGCTCAGGGTGAATCCTGTGGGGTGATACCCTGTCTCTAGATTAGATCGCAAGAGATCGCAAGATTGCAGGCTTCAGATCGCAAGATCATAGACTTTGATTAGATCGCAGATTAGATCAGATAATTGCTATAGATCTAGCCGAACTCCTCATTTAGGCAACTATGAGCCAAATTTCTTCTGAAAAGCCCTCTGTTTCTGCTTCCAACTCCGGGCAATCTCATCCCCCTCGATCGCCTCTTTCCTGGCTTGCGACTTTTTGGAAGTTCTGCCGCCCCCATACCATTATTGGCACTAGTCTGAGCGTCTTGGGAATCTGCACAATCACTTGGGCAAGAACGAAAGAGGCGCAGTATGAACTCTTGCTGTGGATTGTGCCTGCGCTGCTTGCCTGTCTTTGCGGCAATATTTATATCGTTGGGCTAAATCAGATTGAAGATGTGGAAATCGATCGCATCAACAAGCCCCATCTCCCGATCGCCTCTGGTGAATTTTCGCGGCGGCAAGGCTGGGCGATCGTCCTGACGAGTGGCGCTCTGGCATTAGTTCTGTCGGCATGGAGCGGCATATTCCTGATGGCAACCGTCTGGATAAGCTTGCTGATTGGCACCGCCTATTCTCTGCCGCCTGTGCGCCTAAAGCGGTTTCCGGTCTGGGCTTCGCTGTGCATTTTTTCGGTGCGGGGGGCGATCGTCAATCTGGGTTTGTTCCTGTACTTCAACCAAAAATTGGGTAATCCACCGCAGATTCCGGCAACCGTCTGGGCGCTGACTTTGTTTGTGTTGGTGTTCACGTTTGCGATCGCCATCTTCAAAGATATTCCTGACCTAGAGGGCGATCGGCTCTACCACATCACGACTTTTACCGTGAAGCTAGGGCAGCGATCGGTATTTAATTTGGCGCGGTGGGTGCTGACGGCCTGCTATGGCGGCATGGTGGCGGCAGGTCTGCTGATTTCCGGCGTGAATTCTGCTTTGACGGTCGGCTGGCATTTAGCGGCGCTGGGGTTGCTGTGGGTTATGAGTCTGAAGGTGAATTTGCAGGATCAAAGGGCGATCGCGCAGTTTTACCAGTTTATTTGGAAGCTGTTTTATTTGGAATACATTTTGTTTCCCCTCGCCTGTTATTTAGCATGAGCCTTTCTGAAAACGCTGAGAGCAGGATAAGGCGATCGGGCAAAGTTTATCTCGTTGGCTCAGGGGTGGGTAGCGTCGACTACCTCACGGTCAAAGGACAGCGGCTCCTGAGTCAGGCAGAAGTCGTGATCTACGATGCTCTAGTGGATAATGCTCTCCTAGAGATAGTGCCAGTCGCTTGCCTGAAGATAGATGTAGGCAAGCGGGGAGGCAAGCCTAGCACCCCGCAAGCGGATATTAACCGTATCCTGGTGGAATATTGTCAGCGGGGCAAGCAGGTTGTGCGGCTCAAAAGCGGCGATCCCTTTATCTTTGGGCGATCGAGTTCTGAGATTCAGGCGTTGCGAGAGGCAAACTGTGGGTTTGAAGTGGTGCCCGGAATTTCTTCGGCGCTGGCGGCTCCGCTGCTGACAGATATCCCCCTTACTGATCCGGTTTTGAGCCGCTGTTTTGCCGTCTTTAGCGCCCATGAGCCAGAATTGCTCGATTGGCAGAGCCTCGCCCACCTCGACACACTGGTAATTTTGATGGGGGCAGCACACCTGCCAGAAATTATTGATCGCTTGATCCAACAAGGACGATCGCCCCAAACACCGATCGCCATCATTCGCTGGGCTGGACACCCAGAGCAGCAAGTCTGGACGGGCACATTGGAGGCGATCGTGCAGCAGACCGCTCGTCAGACTTTGTCGCCCTGCGTCATCGTCATCGGTGAAGTGGTGCGATTACGACCTTTTCTGCGATCGTCGCCTCTACTAGAAGATAATGCGGCAGATTCTAATGAGTAGCGCATTAGCAGCCCATTAGTAGCCCGTTAGTAGCCCACCGTCTGATCAACTAGATTTCGTAAGCTAATGCCGTTTTGATATCGCCAGAGATTATCGAGAAAAAGGGCGATCGTCCGTTGGGCAATGCGGGGAGAAAAGCCGGAGCAGTGGGGTGTAACCAATACGTTAGGCAGCGACCAAAACAGGCTGTCCTCTGGCAGAGGTTCTGTGCAAAAAGTGTCTAGCCCTGCCCCCGCAATCCAGCCTTCTCGCAAAGCGGTGAGCAGTGCTAATTCATCTACTACTGCACCTCGGGCAATGTTGATCAGGTAGGCAGTCGATCGCATCAGGCGCAAAGTTTCTGCATTGACCATGCCGCGAGTTTCTGGCGTGAGGGGAGTTGCTAACACGAGATAGTCAACTTCTGGGAGGAGCGATCGCCACTCACCCGCACCCACAATTCTCTCGAAGTCAGGCAGGGGTTGCGGGTTGCGCCGCGATCCCCAAACCCTCATATCAAAGGCGTGGGCGCGCTTGGCAATTTCCTGTCCAATACTGCCTGCCCCCACAATGAGCAGCGTTGCGCCCTCGACTTCCTGCAAGGGCAAATCACCCGCCGCAGAATCCGATCGCAGCCAAACTTTTTGATCCTGAAGATCTTTCAGCTTGGGCAGGCTTTTAGCATGACTGAGGATATACGCCATGACAAATTCTGCGATCGGCACGGCAAAGGTTCCGGCACCGTTGGTGAGTAGGATCTTGCGCTCTAGATAAGCTGGCGTAAGGATGTGATTAACTCCGGCGCTAGGAGTCTGCTGCCATCGTAGACGGGGCGCGGCAGCTAACACTTTTTGCAGCGTAGCCGACTTGAGATAAAACCAGTTGAGATACACTTCTGCATCGCTCGGATCGCCCTCAAAGTTACCCTGACTGTCTACCCAGGCAAGCTGAATATCGGGATAGCGATCGGGTGACAGATGAGGCTTTAGCTCATCAGCAAATTCGGCGGGTAAGAGCAGTTTCATAGGCTTACAAATTTAGCGCCAAAAGACATTATTCCAGGAGGATTCAGTCTAGTTAAACGGTTACTTAATCATTCGACTAGACGTTACTGAAGTTCCTTCACAAAGTCAAGCGATCGCTACAGGACGAAGACGCAAAATCCTCGTAAAGTTAGAGGATGGGGAGCGATCTCCCCCTGTCTATGCCTCTCCGCATTGATTCCGCATTGATATCGTAGGATTAAAGGGTAGGGTTCGTCCTGAAAATATGAATGATTATGGCAAGAAAATCTAAGGGATTTGGCGAACTGCTCAACCAACAGCAGCGCATCAAAGGACAGCAGGAGTCGATGGATAAGCTAGCCCAAAAGGTGAAACAGGGATATTTAAAAGACATCGTGAGTGGTGTGGTCGTGAATCCCAAAGGCGAAGCCAAAATGTCGGAGGTTCTACAAGCCTTTGTTGAGCCTCACTTAAGCTTTGCCGTCAATAAAGAGCAGCGCCAAAAATTATTTGCGATCGCCATTCTTGCCTGGAATTTGGCTCTCCTTCCTGAAGAGCAACAGCAGGAAAAAATGGAGGAGATCATTGCTCAAATGTCATTGGGAAAGGATCGTCAGGCTAAACAAGATGTTAGAGAAATTTTGGAAGAATTGACGGAACGTAAGCGAAAAGTTTTTCCCAACAATCGTCGATATATCCTCGATTTTGATGTTCGAGAAACCCGTGATGACTTTCACCTTTCGGTTATTTCTTCGCCAACGCCAAAAGATGAAAAGTAATAATTTTCAC
>CASBQM010000135.1 GCA_949127645.1 Synechococcales cyanobacterium PMM_0036 | reverse complement strand
GTCGTAGCGGCGGTCATGGCATCGTTTGTGGTGGAGCCAACGCTGACTTCCCCAGCAGGCGGCGGCTTTCTGCTGGCGCACACGCAAAACGACGAAAATATTTTGTTCGATTTTTTCACTCAAACGCCGCGCCAAAAGCGAGAAACCGTCGATTTTCGTCCCGTGGAGGTGAACTTTGGCAGCGTCATGCAAGAGTTTCACATTGGGCTGGGTTCGATCGCGGTGCCGGGAGCAATCGGCGGTCTGTTTCATGTGCATCAGCGCTTGGGAAAACTGCCGATGAAAGCGGTAATGGCACCTGCGATCGACTATGGGCGATCGGGCGTGGAGATGACTCCGTTTCAGGAGTATTGCTTCCAGCTTTTGACCCCAATTCTGGTGGCTAATTCAGCCACCCGGCAGATTTTCACAAAAAATGGAGCTTTGCTGACCGCCGGAATGACGCTGAAAATGCCAGATCTAGCAAACACACTGGAGTACCTAGCGCAGGAAGGAGTCAGAGAATTTTATCAAGGTGAGATCGGGCGGCAGCTCGTCCAAGATTGCCAGGAGCAGGGCGGCTATCTCACTCAGGCTGACTTAGACGATTATCAAGTGGTTGAGCGACAGCCTCTAATCACTCAATATCGCGGGAACACGATGCTAACTAATCCTCCCCCTAGCTCTGGAGGAGCGCTGATTGCCTTTGCTCTGGCGCTGCTGGAAAATCTTGATTTTGCGAAACTGCCGTTTGGGTCGATTGATCAGGTGCGATCGCTAGCTAAAATCATGCAGCTCAGCAATCTGGCGCGAAAGGATGGCTACGACGATCGCCTCTATCAACTCGACGTGGCAGCGAGATTTCTGGATGCGGCTCACTTAGAGCCGTACGTGCAGCAGTTGAACAGTGGAAGTTCAGATGCAGTCAACTCAGATACAGTCAACAAGTGGGGCAGCACAACCCATGTGAGCGCGATCGACAGTGAGGGTAATGCTGCCAGCATCACTACCACTAATGGCGAAGGCTCCTCTTACATCATTCCGGGCACAGGAATCATGACCAACAATATGCTAGGAGAAGCCGATCTGCACCCCAACGGCTTTCATCAATGGCAAGAAAACGTCAGGATTTCCTCAATGATGTCTCCCACCATTATCCTGCGCGATCGTCAGCCTGAAGTTGTCTTGGGTTCAGGTGGCTCAAATCGCATCAGAACCGCCATCTTGCAGGTCGTCTCTAACCTGATAGATTTTGGCATGACGGTAGAAGACGCCGTCAATAGCTCCCGCATTCACTGGGAAGCTGGAATATTTAACGTTGAGCCAGGATTGGGAAATCTGCAATCCGATCGCCTGACCTTTCCCTTTGATGGACAGGTAGAGCTTTGGGCACAGCAAAATATGTTTTTTGGGGGCGTTCATGCCGTGACCTGTAGCGCCTCTGGAGAGCTAGATGGGGCAGGCGATCGCCGTCGGGGTGGCGTGTTCGGCGTGGTTTAGACAGAAAGCAGCATGAATTTACCCTTCTTCAAAACTCCAATTCTACGCTGGTTAGCTCCCCTAGTCGGCGGCTTGATCCTGCTGGATCTGCTGAGCTTTTTGCTTGCTGAAGGGCTGTGGTTTCAGGAGGTTGGATACTTGCCTGTTTTTACCACTCGGCTGATAGCTCAGGGGGCTTTAGGTTTGGTAATTTTTAGCCTGAGCCTGGGGTTTTTGGGAGTTAATTTGGCGATCGCTCACCGCCATGCCCGGTCAAAGCCGATCAGAGACGAGTCTCCCAACGGCATTAGATTAGCGGGGCTA
This sequence comes from Synechococcales cyanobacterium PMM_0036, assembly GCA_949127645.1. Classification (GTDB taxonomy): domain Bacteria; phylum Cyanobacteriota; class Cyanobacteriia; order Elainellales; family Elainellaceae; genus Drouetiella. The sequence continues at coordinate 1,295 of CASBQM010000135.1, read as the reverse complement.
CTGCCGCTCACGCTGCTGCTGAGCCTGTTGATCGGTCTTCTAGTGCTGCATCACGGGCAAATTGCCCTCAGCCATTGGCATCCTAGTCTAGTGCCTAGAGCTACACCCGTGCTACCCCAGCCCTTTAACCCGATTGTGGTTTTGCAAAGTCTATGGCAACCGAAGATTAGAGAGACGATCGCCGTGCTAGCCATGATGGCAATGCTACTTCTCTATCCTCAGAGGATATTAGGAGCGATCGCCCTGTTCACGAGCTTAGCCTTTAGCTTGATTGCCTCCGAGCGCTGGACTACGCTTTTGCTAGCTCTCTCGCCGACCACATTTAATGCCACCGATCCGCTATTCAAAGCTGATATCGGCTTTTATATTTTCTCACTGCCACTCTGGGAGCTTTTGAGATTTTGGCTGATTGGCTTGGCGGCACTGGCGCTGCTATCGATCGGATTGCTTTACCTGCTATCGGCTGATAGCCTCAGCCAAGGCTATTTTCCTGGCTTTTCATCTGTTCAACGGCAACATCTCTACTCTCTAGGCGGCTTGATGCTGTTGGTCATTTCCCTAGGATACTAGCTCGATCGCTACAACCTGCTTTACTCTCCTGAAGGCGCTACCTATGGAGCTAACTACACCAGCATTAGCACCGAGCTGCCGACTTATATGGTTCTGAGTGTGCTGGCGGCGCTGCTGGGCTTGCTGCTGCTGGGGCGATCGTTTCTTCATCCCAAGCAACAAATTCAAGCGACAGAGCTGAAAAATCCAGAGCTGAAAAATCCAGCACCCAGCCGATCTGCTCGTGCCCTTTTTGGTCGGACTTTCGGCAAAGCTACAGAACTTAAAGTACAAGAACGGGCTTCAAGACTCAAGCCCGAAACTTTGCCGATCGCCTCTTTCCCCTTAGCGCTGCTACCTTCTGCGATTGTTTTATTCACGCTAACTGCTGCGATCGCCACTTATGCCGTTCCATCTGTGATTCAGCGGCTAATCGTGCAGCCCAACGAGCTTCAGCTAGAGCAACCTTTCATTCAGCGAACGATCGCCTTGACGCGAGAGGCATTCAACCTGAATCAAATTGAGGTTGAAACTTTCAAACCTGACAATTCTCTCACCTACGCTGACCTGCAAAAAAATAGCCAAACCGTGGGCAATATCCGCATCTGGGATCAGCGCCCTCTGTTAGAAACCAATCGCCAACTTCAGCGCATCCGCTCTTATAGCTGTAGCCACTTTTATTAGGACGCTGCTTGCTTGAGAACGGCTTCCATCGCATCGCGTAAATGATCCGAGTTGCGTAGGAG
>CASBQM010000134.1 GCA_949127645.1 Synechococcales cyanobacterium PMM_0036 | reverse complement strand
GTCACGGCTAATATAGATGCGTTTAGGCAATGCCGCTCTGGAGGCAGCGATCGGCAAAAATTCTCGCCGTAAGAACTCCAGCGCCCAAGGTTCAATCCAGCCCAGATGTCCTGCAAACGAAGGCGCAATAAGCGAGTCTGCCTGGATAAAGGAATGGCGATCGCTCACCAAGATCTTTTTTAGCGGAATTCCAAGCGCTTCCAAGGTCTGTTTTTGAAACGGCTGGATTGCATTATTGATCCAAAACTTGTCGATTGCCTCCCACTCTATGCCGCTTTGCCGGATTAAGTCTAGGCGAGGCAAGATGTCTACCATCCAGTGAAAGTAGTTGTGTCCTGATAATCCTGCCAGTGCAGCGACTTTGCCCGAAACCTTTTCCAGCGGCGCGAGTTCGGCACTAAAAATGCGATGGCTGGCTGGGTCAAAGTTCTGGCATCCCGGCAGTCTGCCAGGATAATCCTGAGACAGGTCAGCAATCAGCTTGTGGTCTGGGGTGAGAATGGCGATCGCATTACAAATTTTCCAGGAATTTTGCTGGGGCATTGCCCAAGCTTTACCGTCGGCAATGACTGTAGTAAATAGAGGTGTTGCTTCGCTGACGGATGCTGCTGAGGCATTATAAGTATGAATGCCGTTACCTAAGTGAGTTAGGTTGAAGCGATCGAAAATACGCTTGAGACAGGGAGAGCAGTTGAGTCCGGCGCAGGAGGGAGAGGGAGCGGAAAGGCAAGAGAACGGGGGAGAAGAAAGGTGAGGGGAAGGAGACGAGAGGGAGATATAGCGATTGCCTAATCGCGAATTGGAGTTGAACCAGTCTTGAGCAGTGAAGCCAATGTCTATAGGACGATCGCTAGAATAGAGCTGGATATAGGGTGAGGAATTATGGTCATCATTTGGCTGATGCGGATTAAGGCTCAGGACAAGCTGATAGACCATTAGAGCCGCGTTAAATCGCTCCTGTTTAGTCAAGCATTCTGCTAGCTTCAGACACAGTTCCCGATGTAATTCTGAGGGAATAGGCTGAAGTTTAAGCGCCTGCTGATAAAACGCTTCAGCTTGCTGATATTGCGCTGTGCCGCCATATGCCGCTAAGGTGTTGCCCAAATGAAAATAGGTTTTGGCAAGGGATGCCTGAATCGAGAAATTATCTCTTAAGTCTGATGAGTCTGCCTGAAGTAGCGCTTGGAGAAAATGAGCGCAGTTTCTTCGGGCTTGGCTGAGTTCATCTGACTCTCGGCTCTGAATCGCCCAATCGCAGTAAGCTTGCACCAAAGTTGTATCCGGCGCGATCGCTCGTCGCAACCACTCTAATCCCTGATTCCACTGGTTTAAAGCCATCCAGGACAAACTGCCATCACTGAAGATCATTGCAGTATGCAAATCTGGAGCATCACCCCGCTTGTCGCTCAGTTCAATGGCGTGCTGAAAAGAGGCGATCGCCCCTTCATGCTGCTCCTGAGCTTGCAATGCTCTCCCTAAATTGCAGTGTGCCAACATCAGGTCAGGCTGAAGTGCGATCGCTCGACGGTAGGCGGCAACTGCGGCAGCGGGATTATGCTCAAACAAAACCTGCCCCAAATTGTTGTGCAAAATTGCCCAACTCGGCTGAAGGGCGATCGCCTGTCGATAGATCAAGATCGCTTCATCCAAACGATCAAGCTTTGCTAGAGAGCAACCTAGATTGTTGTATGCCTTAATGTAGCTGGGGTTGAGGGCGATCGCCTGTTGGTAATGATGAATAGCGGCGACCTGTTGCCCTTGCTCATCCAATACAACTCCCAAGCTGTGATGGGCATTGACATAGTGTGGGGCGATCGCTAAAACTTCCCTGTAACAATGAGCTGCACCTGCCAGATCTCCTTGCTGGTGCAGTACGTGCCCCAAGTTGTAGTGCAATTCATGAAGGCTTAAACTCAAATCGCCCTCACTCCAACCTCTCTCCCGCTTTGGGAGAGGGGCTTTAAACTCAAGAAAATTTCTGACTCCCCCTCTCCCCTTGTAGGAGAAGGGGTGGGGATATAAGGGGCAAACGAAAAGTCTATCAGAAAATCAGGAAATTGCCCGCAGAAACACTGGGTTTTCCATTCAACTGGAGCAAGGGCACATTGGCTGCTCCCTCGCGTGCAGGATTGTAATACAAAATACCGGTGCCCTTGTCGTACACCAATTTTGCATCTGAGCTAGATGAGCCAATCCCGCTAACAGTCTGGAAATCAGAGGCGCTGAGCTTACCCGATTTCAGCCCCGATCCGGGCAGCAGTTTCTTACTGATCTCAATGAGATCGCCTTTAGGGACGAAATCTGTAATTTGATTAAGCCTATTCTTGTTGCCCACTGCCGTATCCGACTCGAAGCGGAAGCGATCGCGCCCTGCTCCACCTGTAAGCCGATTGCGCCCTGCTCCAGGAGCCAAAACATCATTGCCATCGCCGCCTACCAAGGTGTCATTGCCCGTGCCGCCTCGGAGAACGTCATTGCCAGCATCACCAACTAAAAAGTCATTGCCATCACCACCCTCTAGCGTGTCATTGCCTACGCCGCCGTACAGGGTGTCGTTTCCGAGTCCGCCGCTTAAAAAGTCATCTCCTGTATTGCCATACAGGACCTCATTGCCCGCTCCACCGAAGATAGAGTCATTTCCTGCTCCGCCATCAATGGTGTCATTTCCTGCTCCGCCATCAATAGTGTCATTGCCAACTCCGCCAAACAAAGTGTCGGCACCTGCACCCGTTACTACTGAACTGTTGCCTGATCCTGTCTGAATTCTATAGGCAACGACCGTCGAATCAGAGGTGACTCTAAAAGAGTTTCTTCCAGCGCCTCCAGTCACGACTACAGGCGCAGTGGCAGAGTCTTGACTCAGCCTTACGGGTTGCTCGTTAATGACCTGTAACCCAAATTGCGTTCTGCCCTGAATACTGGGCTGAATAATAACTTCTGACATTGATCACTCCTGCTAAGGCTCAGCTTTAGGGTGCCGCTGTGACACGTCTTCAAGATGAGGGTATTTGACCTCTGATTACTCTAATCGCGTTGCTCAACTTCAGAACCGCGATCTTGAAATTAAGTGCGGCTTTGGCTAATCATGATGAGAGCTGACTGATGTAGATATGACCGATAAACGAAACCTGGATTGAGTTAGCAATGCCCTGCCGACAATCCTTACACCCCAATTATCCTTGCAATATTGCCCTTGCAATTTCAACCTTTAACTTACCAAAATTAAGACTCGTCGTCTAAATTTATGCCAAGTCTAACAGGTTTTTGTCAACTGAACGTAGGTGAAAGCATTTTTTACAGTGGGACGAAGTTCAAACACATAAGGAAAAACGATCGATCGCTTTAACTTCCGAAGACAAGAACAGCAAAGGCTAGCACTAAGCTGACTACACGCCATCGGTAGAGGATGTGTCGAGGAACACGCGTGTAATCTCACGTGTAATCTCAATCGATACCTTGCCGCTAAAATCGGGAATGGGCGGATTCACTTTGGTTAATCGAACTCGAACCTGCTTGACTTTGCCGGAAGCTAGAACGGTTTGAGCGATCGTTTCTACTAATTTCTCAATGAGATAAAACCGTGCTGTCCGAATCAGCTCTTGGATAGTTTTGACATCTACTCGATAGTCATAAGTATCTTCAATGCGATCGCTTTTTCCCGGTTTAGTAATATCGACCCAAAGCGTTAAATCTACTTCAAACCATTGACCTAAACTCTGCTCTTCGGGGAAGAGACCCGTGTAGCCATAGGCACGAATGCCCGTGAGTTGAATCGTATCTAGTGAAGCAATATTCATAAATCCTGATGGGTGAAGGGTTTAGCGTTTGCGCCGCTGTAGGTTGCAGCAATGTGTCCTTCTCCAGCCACTTGATATTTATAGGTGACTAGACCTTCTAAACCCACAGGACCTCTTGGCGGCATCTTTTGGGTGCTGATGCCTACTTCTGCGCCAAAGCCATAGCGAAAGCCATCTGCGAATCGAGTGGAGCAGTTGTGAAACACTCCGGCGGCATCCACTTGCGCCATAAACTCTGCGGCGGCTTGGCAATCTTCGGTGACAATTGCCTCTGTATGGCGAGATCCGTAGGTGTTGATGTGGGCGATCGCCTCCGTCAGCGAATCTACAACTTTAATGGACAGCACCAAATCGCTGTACTCCGTTGCCCAGTCTGCTTCAGTCGCGGCTTGAATGGAGTCAGACACTCTTTCACGGGTGCGATCGTCCCCTCGCAGGTCTACCCCATGAGACTGCAAGGCGGCAGCTAGCTTAGAGAGCTGAGGCGCAAAGTCTTGATGCACCAGCAGCGTTTCAATGGCGTTGCAAGCAGAAGGATACTGCGTTTTGGCATCAAGGGCGATCGCCATTGCCTTGTCCAGATCGGCAGTCTTGTCAATGTAGAGGTGACAAATGCCATCTGCATGACCCAACACCGGAATGCGCGTATTGTCTTGGACAAAGCGAACGAAGGCATTAGAGCCTCTAGGAATGATCAGATCGACTTCTTTATCCAGTTGCAGGAGGGCGATTGTTTCTTCGCGGGTGGTCAAAAGTCGCACAACGGCTGGGTCAATGCCTACCTGAGCTAGCCCTTGGTGAATAGCGCGGGTCAGAGCCTCGCAGGATCGAATCGCCTCTCTGCCGCCCTTGAGAATCACGCCATTCCCAGATTTGATTGCCAGCGTCGCAATCTGCACCAGCGCATCGGGACGAGATTCAAAAATTACGCCCAAAACCCCTAGCGGACAGGTGATTCTCTGCATTATCAGCCCTGTATCTAGCTCTCGATGAAGCTGAATCACGCCGATCGGATCAGGCAATCTGCTTAAATCTCGGACTCCGGCAATCGCTCCTTTCAATTTTTCTGCATCTAGCTTTAGCCTTTCGTAGAGGGGCTTTGCCAAGCCTTCGGCAACGGCAGTTTCGCAGTCGAGCTGGTTGGCGGTCAAAATTTCTGAGGCATGGGCTTCTAG
>CASBQM010000133.1 GCA_949127645.1 Synechococcales cyanobacterium PMM_0036 | reverse complement strand
TGAGTATCTGTTCCAAATCCAACAGGGCGACCGCCCCATCCAACTGCTTGCCATTATCCCCTATTTCCCAACAGGTCTAATGTATTACACCTAGGAGACCTCAGACCATGACTAACCCCGACTTGACCTTAAGCCCAGAGATGATAGCAGCGATCGACCTTTGGGCAGTTAAACGGATAAACAAGGGCAAGGCTAAGAGAAGGCTCTTTGGAGTCAAAGGCTTCACCCGTTGGTTCAACTCAGAGAATGGCTCAGGCATCTCCCTAACAGACGTAGAGATGAGATCCTGGATAGTCCTAAGAGGCGTCAGCATCAACCCTAAGACCGATAAGTGTAACGCCTATCCGATCTTCCGAAGAACAGCCTAAGACCTAGCCTAAGCCACGCATAAGACCACTAAGAGGGAACCTAAAGACCAAACCTAAGACCCAACCTAAGAAACCAAAAGAGCAGCCTAGGTTATCCTAGGCTGCTCTCTCTGTTTTATCCCTTTAGCGATCGCTTAGTGACCAGCTTAGCGACTGCCTTTAGACAACCCAGGTGCAACTCTGGATATCCTTTCTAACGCGCCATGATCTTAGCATATGCCGACTCTGATGACAACCTTAGAACCACTAAGGATATCGCCTATGACCTGAAGCTAGGTCAAGTCTGGGAACGTATCTTGGTTGATAACCTAACCGCCTTAGGGTTCCGATCTAGCCAGCCTAAACAGCAGTTAAACCAAAACGGTCTAAAAGCCAGCCTAATGGCGAACCGGGGCAAGACCGAAAGGGCAGCTGAGCTACGGTCTAAAGTGGATCGGACGATGCTAAGACCGTTTCAGCTCGATGTGGTGGCTACGCTAGGGAAAACTAGATACAACATTGAAGTCAAAGCCCTAACCCCAGCAGCCTTTAGGCAACCAGTGATCCACGTTGGCTTGACTGAGAAATACGACCTAAAGCGGGTCAGAGTCGATGTCCTTGTGCTTATCAACCAAACCACCGGGGTAGCCTGGGTCTGTCCACCAAAGGAAGAATGGCAGAGGATCAAAGCGATCGAAGGTCAAGGCATAGACTATGCCGTCCCAAGGTCGTCCCTAGCTCCGTTACAGGCATGGGCTGATGCAGCTTTAGACATCTACAGCGATCGCCTTAGGCTAGCCTAAGATCAGTCCAAGTTTAGTCCAGCGCATTCTAGGACGAGGCTAGGATGCCCGACTTTAGGCTAGCCTAGCGATCTTGAATAGTTGCGTAAAAGGCAACTATTCAGACTTGAACCAGCCAAAGAAAAGCCCTAAGACGAGCTGCTGAGGCTTATCCTAGGGTTTTTAGTTATCTAACTTTTTGGACTAACTAGGCAGGGCTAAACTCGCTTCTTACGTAGCAAAAAGGTCATCTTAGTCGGGTGCCATACGTATTCCCAGTTTGCCCTAAGCTCCAGAACGTCTGTGGGGGGTGAGCCGGAATATCCAACCGGAATATAGTTCCAGCCGTCCCAATATCTGCCAAGTGCGAAGCTAGGGTTGTTGATCGGAGGGACAGAGCCATCTTGGATGTAGCCTAGCTCTGGCTTGATCGCTTGGACCCCGATATAGCGGTTTTGGTGTGTGCTGAAGAAATAGCTTGAGGCTTGAGTTAGGTCAGTGGCTGACCCGTCAGGGTTGCTGATCTTACGCCAGATCAGGTCATCTCCAACCCAGTTCTCTGTTATCTTGCCCCAAACATAAGGCTCTGAATATGTCATAGGATCTCCTTAGAAGTCAGCTAGACCCGCCTTGATCAGGACTGCCTGATGCTTTAACTGTAGCTCGGGCAAGGCTAGGCTAGGAGCTGCCATAGCAGCCTTGATCGCTCTTTTGACCAGGTTGTAGCGGTGCGCAGGGTCAGCATCAGGCGGTGCGGTAGCGATCGCCATTAGCGCCTTAGCTGTGATCTTGGGGTTTAGTCTTTTGCCATCGGGCAAGCCAAGCTGCTGAGCGATCCCCTCAGATAGGCTAGGGATGTCTCCGTAACTGCTTCCAGCCATGTAATAAACGCCAGTGCCCGAAAAGTCGAGACCGTTCAAAGCATGGGTTAAGCTACGGCTAACTAGGTCAGCGATCGCCTCTACAGGATCTGAGTGGTTCTCGATAAAGGGCAAGGCTGCGACCGTGGGCACCCCTAGATCAAGGTCTTGATCGACAACAGCGGATAGATAGCCTTGAAGTGCGTTTAAGCTCTCAAGCTCCGCACATTCAGCAGCTCTCTGGGCGGCTCTCGCCTGACGATCGGCTTCAACCTTGGCAGCTAGATCAGCGGTCATCTGGGCGATCTGCTGAGCTAGCTTATCCTGAAGGTTAAGGTCTTGCATATCGGTCTATCCTTTGGCTGTATCAGCCCGGTTATGGTCTAAGGTCTGAACTAAAAGATCACGTATCAAGGTTGAGATCGAGATCTCCCTTGCCTCAGCTATCAGAGCTAAGCTGGCGTGTAGCCTAAAGGGGATGTACAGGGAGGTCTTAACGGATGTTGACATAGGGCGGGTTTAGCTTCTTAAGGGTTTCTAAAAGGCTATCCTGGGCATCTCTAAGTTGAGCCAAGGTGGGAAACAAGGTCTGTAAAAGTCTGTTCATAGGTTAGGTCTCGATCAGGGTCTCTACAGCTAATCTGTTCAACCCGTTAGCTTGACCCCCAGACTAGCCCTTAGCCGCCCTCATTCTGATCTCTGTATGGGTTCCTAGCAGTTCCCTGGTTTGGGATCTCAACAGCGATCGCCCTGACTATCTTAGTTCGCTCTAGCTGCCCTCTAACATCCGCCGTAACAGTCCAAACGGCGATCTTTAGTGTATCTGTCATGGCATCGTCTATGTCTCTCATGGGGTCTCCCAGGGCTGTCTAGCTATATCCCTAATACGTAATCAGTCCGCGCTATATCATAGTTATATAACTATGTAGCGATGAAAGCTAAGGCGGCACATATGGCAAGGGTTAGCTCTAGGCTAGGGGCACAGCTAAGGAGAGAGTTTAAGGCTTCCCAGGTTAACTGTGCTGTGCTAGTGCAGATCAGGCTTAAGTGGCTTGAGGCTAACCCTCATATAGTGGCAGGGCTAGCCCTTGATAGTGGTTATGGCACTGGGCTGAACTTTGAGGACAGTCGCTTTGGACTTAGCCCTAGGCTGATCCGGCTGGTAGCTAGCCACGGTCCAACTAAGTCAGCGATCGCCAGAGCCGCCCTTAGAGTCGGGTTACGGTTTATCCAAATGGAGGATCAGGCAGATGCTTAATAGACACGAGATGCAACTAAAGGAAGTCTCAGACTGGGTTAGGCAGCTAGACCTTAAAGCACCCTCGGTTGCCCGGATCGATAACTACGTGATCTTAGAACTTCTGTCCCAGATAGACGCTATCAAAGAAGCTATAGGCTTAACCCAAGCTGGCTCTAGGGCATCGGTTGAGCTGCACTCAGCGCTGACTAGGGCGATCGTGGCTCTATCCAAGGCAAACCGAGAGGGATAGGCTTAGGCTAGGGGCTTAGGCTGTCCTATCGGGTTGCTAGGGGCGCTAGCCTAATGCTATTCTTAGGACAGGTTTAGGACAGTCTAGGGCAAACCTAGGGTGTAACCAGGTTAGTGGGGCTATAGCACAGTTGGTAGCGCGTCTCAATGGCATTGAGAAGGTCAGCGGTTCGAATCCGCTTAGCTCCATCCCTTTTACAGTAAGTGTTTCAGCCTTTTTTGGAACAAAAAGCATTAATTGTCCGCAATTGCCACTTAAAGCTTGTAAGCGGCTTCGGTCGCTTAATGCTTGTCTCAGCAGATTCTGTACTAGCCAATGATTTTAGCTGTACTATAAGCCCATCTTATCTCTCTCTTTTGTTACTACGTCGAGAGAAAAATGAGGGCGAACGAGGTCAAGTTGCTTTGGCATCTGAGATAGAGGAACTTTGGAACGTACCTATCCAATCCATCAGTCTGGATAATTCTCGTTTGAGTCCGGGGATGAGAAACACTTGTAGCCAAGGTTCTAACCATCCCTAGCAACAATAGGGTAGCAAGAGTAAACGCAAATTATTCAACGCACTCTTCTAAGTCTTCCCCGCTTCCCAGTGCCGATGAGCTGCAAAAGGAGAAAGTGGCACTGGTTCTTCTGGGGTTGAATCCGCTGAGGATTGGGCTTGTGCTTTGAATGTCTCAGCCTGAAGACTCACTAATAAATACGCACTCATCACCAATTCCCACCAACGGGCGTTGCTGAATGAAGAATGAATTACGCCAATGCTGGAATCAATTGATGTTTCAAGTAATGGAGTAGCAATTTAATAGAGTGTTACAGCATTTCTACGGACTTCGAGTCACACAACGTTCTTCGATGGAGTCGTGCTAGGTCGTGACGCAAGCGAGTGTTTTCTCCTTCCACGCGAGTCATGTAGGTTTCAATGGCACTGAAATAAGAGGGTAGAAAAAGGCTGCAAGGCTTGATAAATATAGATCATTACCTTGCAAGCCCAACAATATCACCTTCTACTATGCCGAATCGAGCCGAAATTCTCAAGCAGCAATTTCTCCAAAGTCTTGGATTTCCCTGGCAGAGCATCTTGTCTGAGTCGAGACTGGCAGAGATTTTGGAGGAAGAAAACATCCGCTATCGCAACAGTGTGTACACGCCAGTGAATACGCTGTGGGCAATGATTTCCCAAGCGCTAGACCCCGATAAGAGTTTGAGCAATGCAGTTAAGCAAATGATCACCTGGTTGAGTGCAGCCGGAGCCATATGCCCCTCAGCAGATACTGGGGCATATAGCAAGGCGCGTCAACGCTTGCCGGAGCCACTGCTGCAACGTCTGGTGCCAGAGACAGCCGAGTCGTTAGAGAAGCAAGTGCCGTCCCCCCAGCAATGGTGCGGTCGCACCCGTACGGGTTTGTGATGGCACCACGGTGTTGATGAGTGATAGTGCAGCCAACCAATCCGTCTATCCCCAACATGGCAACCAAACCGCAGGCTGTGGCTTCCCCATTGCCAAACTGGTGGTTATGTTCTCGCTGCTAACGGGGGCAGTCGTAGCGGTTAGTATTGCGCCTTGGGTAACCCGCGAAATCGTCATGAGTCGGTTGCTATATGCGGACTTAAATCCGCTGGATGTGGTCGTAGCAGACCAAGCTTACGGCAGTTATGTCGACCTGGCACTGGTGCAACAGCAGGGTGCTGATGGGGTTTTCCGCAAACACCAGGCTCGCCGCACTGACTTTCGGCGCAGTCGCAAACAGGGCATTGGCGACCATCAAGTGG
>CASBQM010000132.1 GCA_949127645.1 Synechococcales cyanobacterium PMM_0036 | reverse complement strand
TGCTATCGACCAAGCCACCTACAAAATAGGCTACGGGATCGAGGTCATGATCGAGGGTGTCACCGTGCGCGTGGGCAGTGCCCGTTTCATGGCATTACACCAACTCGCTCTCCCTGAGCAGATCCAGAATGCCTTAATACAAAGCGATTCGCTGGGTCATTCAGTGGTCTTGGTCGCCATTGGGGAGCAGGTCGCTGGTGCTATCGAACTCCAACCCACCTTGCGCCCCGAAGCCAAAGCGGTTGTGGCGGCCTTGCGTCAACGTGGCATCAAAACCTGTCATATCATCTCTGGTGATCATGAATCCCCTACCCGTCGCTTGGCCGAAGCGTTGGGCATGGATAGTTACTCAGCGCAAACCTTGCCAGAGCAAAAGGCAGAGATCATTGCGCGCATGCAGGCTGAAGGCAAAGTGGTCTGTTATATCGGCGATGGGATCAACGATGCCATCGCGCTCAAATCTGCCGACATCTCAGTCTCCTTGCGTGGGGCATCCTCGGTGGCAGTGGACACCGCGCAAGTGATCTTGATGCGTCAAAATCTAAATCAGTTGACAGAAGTCTTCGATCTAGCCAAAGACTTTGACCGTCACATGAAAACCTGTTTTACGATTACGCTCTCGCCAGGGATCATCACCCTCTTTGGTGCCTTTTTCCTGCACTTTGGCATGATTGCTTCGGTAATCCTGAATCAACTCGGCTTGTGGACAGGCGTTGCTCATTCCATGTCGCCTGTGCGCAAGCTTGACGTAGCGAGCAAACCTGAAGTAGACAAGATGACAAAGCTGGGATAGGATTGATAAGGTGATAGGGTGATTCACCCTGTCACCCTGAATCTCGTGTCATTTTGGCGTGGCGCAAAAGTAACAAGACTCGCTACTCACATTCATCCCACGTTCATTCCACGTTTATCCAACGATCATCTGTTATACTATACGCAAGCTATGTTTCAATTCTTTTTACGCCGACTATTATTCATGCTGCTGATCCTATTCTTCGTCTCGTTGGTCGTTTTCACCGTCACCACCATCCTGCCCGGCGATGCGGCGCAGATGATCTTAGGGCAGAAGGCCACGCCAGCGACATTGGCCGCCCTGCGTACCCGCTTGGGCTTGGATCAACCGGCCACGCTGCGTTATGTGCGGTGGATCGGCGGCGTGTTGCGCGGCGATTGGGGCGAATCATTGATCATGAACTTGCCGGTTGCGCCTTTGTTGCTGCAACGGCTAGGCAATTCGGCGGTGTTAGCACTCTTGGCTTGGGTGGTGAGCGCGCTGTTGGGGATTGGCTTAGGCATCATCGCCGGTTTAAACCGCAATCGCTGGCCCGACCGACTGATCACCATTGTAACAACTTTCTTTGTCAGCTTCCCACCATTTGTGATCGCCGTCTTTCTGATCATCGTCTTCTCACTCTGGTTGCGCTGGTTGCCGGCATCGAGCATGATCGATGCCAATGCCAATTTCTTCGCCTCGTTGCGCTTTCTGATCCTGCCTACGCTTACCCTCACGCTGGGGTCACTGGCCGAGGTGGCACGCTTGGTGCGCTCCAGTTTACTTGAGGTGTTGGATAGTGATTACATCCGCACGGCGCACAGCAAGGGTTTGCCCAATCGCTGGGTGATCCTGCGTCACGCCTTGCGCAATGCCCTGTTGCCCGCTATTAGCGTGTTGGCACTCAATGTGGGCTATTTGATGAGTGGCACGGTGCTGGTGGAGCGTGTCTTTGCCTATCCGGGGCTAGGTCGGTTGTTATTGCAGGCGATTAGCCAGCGTGATTTGCCCTTATTGCAAGGGGTGGCTTTACTTTCAGCCGCGATCTACACACTGGCGAACTTGGCGGCGGATGTGGTATATTTCTGGGTGAATCCCAGGATTCGTTATTCGTAATTTGCATGGAGCTACAACAAATTGGGGAAGGAACGAAAGGCAAGCGACACGATTTCGTTCCTTCCTCAATTTGTTGTAGCTATCTGATATTCATCATTTTGATTACTCATGACCCAAAGCATTTCACTCCCTACGCAGAACATGGCAGGCGTTACACAGCAATTTGATCTTCCAAAAACAAGCACACGAGCGACACAAAGCCAGTGGACGCGTATGCTGCGTAACCCAACGGCCTTGCTTGGCCTTGTGATTGTCCTGATCTACCTTGTGCTGGCACTATTCGGCGAATGGATCGCCCCCTATCCCTCCACCGAGCAACATTTGAACGATGCCCTGCAACCTCCCTCATCAACCTATTGGCTGGGTACTGACCAATTTGGCCGCGACATCCTCAGCCGTGTGATCGTTGGCAGTCGCAGCATGATCCTGCTGGCGACTGCTTCCACCGCGCTCGCCCTGCTCTTGGGTGCGTTCACCGGGCTGGTGGCCGCCTATTTTGGTGGCTGGATCGATGAAATCATGATGCGGGCCACCGATGTCTTGCTCTCCTTTCCGGCACTCTTGTTGGCGCTGCTCATCCTCAGCACGTTGGGATCGGCGATGAGCTATTTGGTGCTGTGTATCGCTGTGGTCTTTGCACCGGCGATTGCGCGCGTGGTGCGTAGTGTAGTGTTGGAACTCAAGACACGCGAATTTGTCGATGCCGCCCGTATGATCGGCGCGTCGCATAGCCGCATTATGCGACGCGAGATTCTGCCTAACCTCATGAGTACGCTACTGGTAGAGACCGCCATTTACTTTGGCTATGCCATTCTGGTCGGCTCTGGCTTAGGCTTTTTGGGCATGGGCGTGCAACCACCATCGCCAGATTGGGGCTTGCAGGTGAGTGATGGGCGCAACTTTTTGCTGACGGCAGCCTGGGTGGTCATTTTCCCGGCGCTGGCCATTGCGTCGTTGGTGATTGGCGTGAATCTGCTGGCCGATGGATTGGCCAGTAACTCAGGTAATCATCACCTTTAACTTATCGCTTTGGCTGGCGTCGCATGTATAAGCGTCACGTGATTGCGTTTTTGCACACTACCTTGGATGGCCGTATAAGTATCTATCGTCACCTGACTGATGTCAGCGTATAATTCGTGAGCCTCTTCGATCATCACCGTCATCTGCGCTTCCATTTTTTTGAGGCGATTTTTCCAAATGCGGTTTGCTCGCCTGCCAATGTTAAACCCTAATATGGGCTTATGCTAGTTGTTTTGGTCTATAAACGTGCAAAACGCGTAAAAACTTGGCAAAACAGGTAATATTCTAGGTGTACTTCATAATAGTAATCTACAATTTAATTTCTAGCACTTATTAATTCTATACAGCTAAAATAAATGTTTAATTATTAAATACGGTACGTTTATGTGACAAAATGTACCGTTTTGCCAGCAATATCAACCATATTACGCGCTAAACCTGTAAAATAAACTAGCATAAGCCCATAATAGAGTGGTTG
>CASBQM010000131.1 GCA_949127645.1 Synechococcales cyanobacterium PMM_0036 | reverse complement strand
TACGCATAGACCGTCTGACCGATAGGTTATGGAAATTTGCGCGCACGCACGGCCTATGCCTGCCACCACCCAACGATACGTTTATCGACATTACACGTACATCCGAACTTGAAGATTTATTTGCGACACATATTCGGTGGTATAGTCTCGATGACGACCTGCCGCCACTGAAATATACAAATTCGATTTATACTACGACGGCACACATTCTGCGAGTCGACTCGCACTGCGCCCTCATAACCGACGTACATCAATTTTTCGAGCAGTACTTTTGTGAAAACTGTAAGCGTGTGTACGCTAGTCGACAATCCCGCGATAAGCACAAACAAATTTGTATGGTACAACATCAGCTCGACTATAAACGTTGGACGTTTGCGGGCGGACCAGAACGGCCGCGTGTCGACCCGTTTGATTCGATGGCGGCATACAAGATTTCGTTCGATCCCGTGCTAAAGTTTACGCAAGCATTTGTTGCGTTCGACATTGAATGTATGCTTCAAATGCCAGAAAACAAAAAGTTTTTTGCAAAGTCACAGAGGAAGTATATAACGGCGGAGGATGTGCCGGTTAGTATTGCGGTGGCGTATTCGGGCGATAGTGCGTCGGTAGAGGACCCGGAATGTTTTGTGTCGACGGGCGATACGCACGCGCTGGTAGAGGAATTTGTACAGTACCTGTTGCTAATCCACGAGCGGCATGAACGCGAACAACGCGTAAA
Organism: Synechococcales cyanobacterium PMM_0036; assembly: GCA_949127645.1. Lineage (GTDB taxonomy): Bacteria > Cyanobacteriota > Cyanobacteriia > Elainellales > Elainellaceae > Drouetiella. The sequence goes on along the minus strand of CASBQM010000131.1, from coordinate 5,243 downwards.
ATATAAAACGACTCTCGACGCGCTGGATGCTCGAATTGAGTCGTTGGAACAACATTTACCGCCCGGCGCCAAAACTGTCGCGCAATTTCTGCCCGCCAAGTATTCAAAATGTCGAATCAGGCGCGCGTACAACGACTTGCACAATATACGGCGCCACGTACTTAAATGTGCATTTCAACTCGTCATAATGGGGTACAACAGTTCGTCATACGACCTGAACGCTATGCGAGCGTGGCTGATCCCGTCGCTTTCGCGCCATGACACAAAGCTGTCGGCCGTTAAGCGCGGAAATCGCTACTTGAATTTGTCAACGCAAAAGTTTCGGTTCGTCGATATGTATTTGTTTCTTTCCGTCACTACGACACTCAAAAATTTTGTTAAGGGGTATACGCCGCGCGCAGACGTAGAGAATAGCGCGTTTGCCGACAAGTTTGTATTTCCCTACGAAGCGATGACCACTCTCGAATTGTTAAAGGAGACGACGCTGCCGGAAGCAAAGTTTTGGGCACTCTGTAGCCAAAGTAAACTTGAAAGCGAACCTGACGAGCGCGTGCGTGAACAGTTGATGTGTGTAGCGCGCGAACGCCGCGCACTCGCACAGGAAATATGGGACCGCCGCGGGCATAAGACTATGCGCGACTATCTAGTCGACTATAATAAGGCCGACGTGTCGCCATTTATTAAAGCAGTGCGTAATTATGCACAATTCTATATTGACAGAGGCTTCGATATTTTCCAGTTCCTCACCCTGCCGAGTTTGGCCAAACAAACAGCACTCGCTGCGTGCCCGCGCGGCGCATACTTTGAACGATTTCCGAAATGCGACGAAGACCTCTATCATCAAGTCCGTTCCGCTCTATATGGCGGTGCCGCAATTGTGTGGACGAGGCTCGCGGAAGCGGGGAAGACGCGTATTCGGCCGTATGAGTTTGGCGAGCATTCAGCCGAATTTTTAGAGCGGGTCATCGGGCTCGACATGACCGCGTGTTATTTATGGGCGACGTGCCAGGAGCTCCCGACGGGCCCGTACTTTATTCGGCACGCACATAATGGGTTCGCCATCGACAAGAATATTCGAAACATTCAGAGTATAATGGCGATCGAGTACTGCACTATTGCCCACTACGGGTATGACGCGCTCGAGCGACTAACGCACCGCTATAGAGGCGGCGAAACGAAAATAACGACCGACGACTACCACGTCTATTCGGTCGACGGATACTTGAAGTTTGACGACGGCACGGTCGTGATTATTGAGTATAATGGCTGCTATTTCCATAATCACGGCGCCGAATACACGATGCGGCATAAGGTGCCCAAAGATTTTGACGCCGATGCGGCGGAAGAACGACTCGTCTCACTACGCGCGCACGCAACGCGAGTACATATAATATGGGAGTGTGAGTGGCATGCGCAACTGGACCGACCATGGGTGCGCGAATTTGTGGCGGCGCGTCCCATGTATCAGACGTGGGTGACGCGGAAGGGCATCGCAGATCAACACGTTATACCGCTCATTATGCACGACCGGCTCAAGGGGATTTTTGAGCTCGACGCGTACGTGCCGAGCAGACTTCGCCACATGTTTACCGACCTCGCTCCCTTCTACTATCAAACCGACATTAATTTCGAAATGATCGGCCCGACGATGCAGAACATGTTTGGGGTGGCAGAGCGGAAATTTGATACTCCCCGGCGAATGTTGGTCAACGCGCCGTTTTGTAAACATTTGCTACTGCCTCATCAATATGTAAAGTGGTTAGTAGGGCACGGTATTATAATTCACTACATACATAAAATTATAGAGTATCCGCTATGCTCGAAGCCGTTTTACGAGCTCGGTGAGCTAATTTGTGCTGAGCGGCAGAAAGCGGCGCGCAGCGAAGCGACGGAGGCGGAAAAGTCGGCCGGCGATACGTGGAAGTTGATTGGCAATAGTATCTACGGGCAGTTTTGTATGAAACCCGAGCGTTTCACCGACACCTCGTATGTCAATGCAAAAGTGCTCAAACAAAAACTATTTACCCGAAAACTGTGCAACATTAACCCACTATCGGACAATCTATTTGAACTGACCATCTCCAAAGATATTGTGCGGGTGAGCCAGTGCCCGCAAATGGGGTTGTTTGTGTATGCACTATCGAAACTGCGTATGCTCAGTTTCGGCTTCGAATGGCTATCGATAATGGAGCGGTCGCGCACATGCCTCCTACTTACTGACACCGACAGCTACTATATTGCACTCGCCCGCCGCACGTGGGAGGAGTGCGTGCGCGCCGACGTCGACGAGACGACATTGGCAAATTTTAAACGCGAGTACTTTTCGCTCACGCCCGCACAGAGTAAATATCGCGGGCTGTTTCATATTGAATTTAGCGGTACGCTGTTGATTGCACTGCAGCCGAAACTGTACTTTGCGCTCGGCGAGGACTCGACAAAGCTGTCTGCGCGCGGCGTCGATAAGCGCGAGAATACGCTCGACGTCGATTTGTTTCGCCACATACTAACGACCATGCCGCAGGCGCCAGAGAAACAACATACGGCAGCCGAGTCGACCGCCGTTGTGGCAAGTAGTAGTAGTGGCGGTAGCGCCGGAGGGCCGCAAAAGAAAAAACAAAAGAAGCTCGTGCGACAGTCGTTTCGCGTCATTGAGAATAGTATGGTGACGTATCGAATGTACATGGCAAATATTAACGCCTTCTACGTAAAGCGGCACGTACTCGACAACCTCATTGATACGGCAGAGCTCGACTGGGATTGGCCGCGCGAGTTTAACTTGTAACAAAACTGTCGCCCGTTCATTCTTGTTTTATGTTTTTTTGTTGTTGTTGTAATCTAATTAATAATAACAATAATAATTACGACAGTTTTTTGTTGTTGCTTGCTTGATTGATTTAAATGAAATTGTTTCACAAAATAACGTTACCAGCAGGACTCACACCGTCACATTTCCAACGCCCCGCTAAAATAATCGTTAGCGGGCCGAGCATGAGTGGCAAGACAACTATCGTACAGTATATACTCGCCAATAATCTAATTTCACCCGCGCCGCTGTCGACACATTGGGTTTGCGAAGGCACGGTGCCCGAGAAATTGCCACATATAAACTACATCGAGGGTGGCATCCCGGAGCCGGAGTTTTTTGAAAATCTACGGGACGCTGCGGTCGTGTTGGACGACTGTCAGACGAGCGCCGGCGACTCGGACATTATTGCAAAACTCTTCCGTCGGCTCTCACATCACAATCGACTAATTGTTTTTCTGATTGTGCAAAATCTAAACTTTACGGGCCGTCGAGCCCTCGACGCACGCCGCAACTGCGACTACTATATTTTGTTTCGCAACGCGGCCGACCACGACCAGTATCAGCGGTTCCAGCCGAAACTCGGCCTGACGAAAGGGCTCGCGTCGCTCAACAATATGCTGGCACATATTGGCCGGCAGAATCCGCAATACAGTTTGATTATCGACTTGAAGTTTAATATCGACGACCTGCTACGGTTCAGGTGCGACCCGCGCTATGGAACGCGACAAACTTTTTTCGCAGTGCGTGGCGTCGATAAGGCGCTGCTTTCGGGAGCTCGCCGCGCTCTATCTCCTACCGACGCCGACCGCCCGGCAAATGTGCCTCTACCTAAGCGCGCGCGCATTCTACGCACTCACGCTAATAATGCGTAACGCCGTGCCGATTCTTCGCGACCGCATGCATGTGCTGCGCCCGAGTATGCTCGCCGAACTACGTGCCGACCGTGCACTACTGGCAGCGCTCGTCTACGACCGCGAAGACAGTGACGACGACGACAATGAGGTGGAGAGCATTGAACGACGCCGTATCCTCCTCTATAGGCACTTTGGACGGCTCTACCCGTTTCTCAAAATTGCACTCGACCATCTTTTGCCGTATGCATACGCAAAACAGAAACCGGTAGCGGCACCGCACCAGCTCGCCAATCTCTGTAATTCGCGCGGGTGGCTGCTAGCGGTCGTGTTTCTACCGAAGCGGGAAGCGCTTACGCAAATAACCTACCATATGTACCACCCCGAGTTTAAAGTGTTTCGCGAGCTCGCCGATAATATTTTGTCGGGGTGGTGTCAGTTTAGTTTATCTTTACAAAAAAAACTGGTCGACGAAAATTTGGCGGCGCTCGAACAATTGTCCGACAGACGACATAAACTGTCGACGGAACGTATTATTGAACTACTCGACGACGCGTATCCCGTAATTAAGGTTGCGTGCGATATAATAACGCGTCACGGATATTGCACAATATTTTCCGGTCGTGAAGAATGGAAGGACGATTACGCGAGTTTTACGTAATCGGGAAACAGGAGTTTGACGAGTTGCTGCTGCAGCAACAAGATAGTGCCGGCGACGGCGTGCAGGACGAGCAGCAGCAGCAGCCGGCAGGCGATGACGATGACGGAGAAGAGAAGGAGAAGGACGACGAAGAGGAGCGCGCGGGAGAAGTAGCGGCCGCTCGCAATACTGCACGCAAGTCGGCCGCCCGCGTACGCGCATCACCGCCGCCCTATAACGCGTCCGTCGATGCCGTGTTGAGTAGGAAAAATCTCGACACTGAGCAGCAACTGCGCACATTTCTCGAGTCGCTCAACAAGAGTGCAGCAGTCAAGTATGGCGGCGAACAAAAGCGGCTGATCGTTAACGGCGTGCCGACTAAACGTAACGCAAGTTTCTACATCAAGGCGCTTACGACGACGACCGCTACACCCGAGCTGAGCGCGTCGGCATTTTTCGAGACCGTACAACTCGCTATCGCACTCAAGAATTCGCGTATGCCGACCAATTTTATTCGTAATACGGCGATCATAAACGAAATCGTAGTGTCTAATACACCTCGGCATCCCGATTTCGGTAAATGGAGCGCCCGAACCTGATTTGGCATACGAATTTAGCCGGCGTCGAAGAATTTATCTACGTTAAATTACTGCATCTTATTACACGCGCCGACACCGAACGAAGCTTTTTCAACTTTAAACTACAGTTAGCGTATATTACAGACGAGTTTAAATTAACGTTTCCACTACGGCAGTTGCCTATTCATTTTTTGTTTTTATCAAGTCTCACTCGTCTGCCTAGCGAGGAAGTTGTCGACGACGTAATTAGAATTTGTTCGTGTAGAATGTGCCGTTATTTTAATGCCTGCATAACTCGTCGCTCTGAGCGTCATATTACTCGTATTTTACGTCAGACTGAACAGTAGTAAAATTATATATATATATAT
>CASBQM010000130.1 GCA_949127645.1 Synechococcales cyanobacterium PMM_0036 | reverse complement strand
CCAACAGGCAGAGCAGGAAGGCTTCAAGGTTTTCTCTAGCAGCGCTCTAGATGCCAACGTTTTGGAAGAAGCAGGCTTAGCAACAGCCGGAACCTTTCTAGCCATGACTAACAATGGCGAGGTGAATTTGGTGCTGGCGCAGCGTGCCGCCGAAGAATTTCAGCCGCCTAGAGTGCTGGCAGTTTTTCCTAGTGGTGACGCACAAGCCAACGGCAGCGTGATTAGAGTGCAGCAAGCTTTTACCCCCCAAATTTCTCTCAAAACCTGGAATAGCTATCTGACGGATAAATCCGTGAAGTTAGGCGAAACGACGCTGCGGGAAGACAGCCTTCAGTTTCAACAGGCGCATCTCAAGGCGCTGATCCGGGCTGAAGAGCTGATCCCCATCTTGATGGAACGAGACGATCGCCTGATGGTGATTCCTAGCGCCGAAGAGTGGCAAATGGGCGATCGCATTATCTATTTGCTGCATGATCCGCGACCGAAGCTGCTCAGGCAGCTCTCTGGCAGTGATAATCAGCCGCTTTTAATTGCCGAAAAACTTCCACGCGTTGAGGAAATTCCGATGGCAGCATTGTCGCTAGAAATGGGGGATTAGCGAAGGGCGATCGCGCGACTTAAATCGGTCTAGATTTCTTCTCCAAGCTGTCTCAGCCTTTCGGTGAGCTGGTCAGCTCTTTGCCGTTCTGCATCAGCTCTTTGCTGTTCTGCATCAGCTCTTTGCCGCTCTACATCAGCTCTTTGCCGCTCTGCCTCTGCTTCGCTCAACCAGCGATCGCCTTTTGCGTCATACCAACTCAATATGTCTCGCTCTAAAGGATCGGCTGGCAATCGACAGCGCCCGATGCCTAGACCAATCTCCGGCATCCAAAACGGCTCACCTACTTTCAGGTCATAGACACCGTTGATTAACTGATAAACCTCAAACGGCAGATGTCCATCGCGTCGCCAGAATTGGGGATTGTAGATTACGTAGTACAGCACCCCTAATTTTGCATAAATCTCTAGCTTCTCGTCATACTCACCGCCTGGGGTTTGAGACACGACTTCCAGCGTCAAAACGGGCGGAATGCCATTTTCTTCCCAAGTGATGTAACTCTTACGAGCTTTGCCCCCCTTGCGTCGTTCCACACCCAGGCTCAAAAAACCATCGGGTACCACAGGCACTTTGGGATGCGCTCCGGTGGTGTGATAAAGCCCCATGTCTACCGCAAAAAACCAGTCATCCCGGTGTTTCCAAACGTATTCCAAAAGAAATAGCAACACGTTAGGAATGAAATTTTGCTCCTCATTATCCACAGGAAAATCGTCCGAATCAATTAACTCGTCACTGCTCGGCAATGTATTTGGCAATGCGTTCGGTAATGCAGATTGCAGGTCAGATGGCAGCATAACTTTCCCAATTGTCAGCTTCGCTCTAAAAGATTTTTGGGTGCCCCAAGATTTAGGTTTCAGGAGCCGCGATCGCCTCTTCTACTCCAGAACTCATCCTTTGCCGCTCTAGCATCAGTATGCCCGAACCGACTACGGGGCTACGTGCCAAAAGCGCTCCTTCTGCGTCAACGAGTTCGAGCTGGTCGAACTTGAGTTTGTGCGATCGCTTCAAGACTTCCTCGGCTAGCTTGTCCTGCTGCTCTGGCTCTAGCGCATACCAAGCATGACCGATCGTTACGTTTAAGCGACTGTGGCGAGGGCTAGCCTGCACAGATTCTACCAAGCCTTCAGAATAGGGTGCCGTGATTTCGGCAAGCTGATCCTGGATTTTAGTCAGCTTATCTAGGCTGACGGCAGACTTGGGCGGCTTCGTCGGCAATGACTCACTAGGAATCGGCGCATTAAAGTTGGGAGTTTCAACCAGTGCAGGTGGTTTTCCGGGCAATAGCGCAAAGGTAATTGACAGAAAGGATAGGAGAAAAAGCAGCGCGATCGCCGTCAAGATTTGCTCAGGCAGCTTGGTTTTCCAAGGCTCTGGGAGGCGCGATCGCAGCTTAGGCAAGGTGGCGACCCACCAGGCTTGAAGGCTTCTTAACCCTTTTAGCGTTAGCTGGGCGAGGCGACGCAGTAGATTAAATGCTAGCGGCAGCAAGGCAAACACAATACCCAAGATCTGCCTCGCCATCCGAGAAAATGACGCACTCTTGTTATCTGACTGGGTATTACCTGACTGGGTATTGCCCGATTGAATAGATTCGGCAGATTTTATAGGCTGCGAAGAGAGTTCTGTTGAGCGATCGTCAGGTGGCTGAGCTTGCGACATAACAGGTTTTCCTTAAGACAAAGCATTGCTAATTCTATTTTTTGCCTATCTAGATCTTGCCCCAGATGCCAGAGAATAAGGTTAAGAAATATAGCTTCGAGCCAGTAAATTTTTAAGCAAAGCAGACGTAAATATCCCTGCGTTATTTCACCAATGCCGGACGCAAAGACTGCCTTGCCTGAATTTCTGCTAGCTTGGCATCGGGAATAGCATGAATGAGCTGCCGCGTGTAGTCACGGGTGGGGTGATTGTAGACGGTCTCAGCCGCGCCGATTTCCTCAATTTTGCCCTGGTTCATCACCATGATCCGATCGCTGACAAATTTCACAACGCTCAAATCATGGGAGATAAAAATATAGGTCAAGCCAAAATCCTGCTGCAAATCCTTGAGCAGGTTTAACACCTGTGCCTGCACCGACACATCTAAAGCCGACACCGACTCATCGCAAATGATGAACCGAGGATTGCAGGTGAGCGTCCGGGCAATGCAGATGCGCTGCTGCTGACCGCCCGAAAATTCGTGGGGCATCCGGTTCATGATGCTGCCGTCTAGTCCGACGCGCTCTAGGAGGGCGATCGCCTTTTGCCGTCGCTGCTCAGTCGAGCCGCCAATATTGTGAATTACCATGGGTTCAACGAGAGCTGAGCCGATCGTTTGGCGCGGGTCCATTGAGCCATAGGGGTTTTGAAAGACAATCTGCATTTCTTGACGCAGTTGGCGCAGTTCGGTGTCGCCCAGTTGAAATACCGATTTGCCATCAAACTTGACCTCGCCGGAAGTGGGTTCAATCAGCCTCAGCAAGACGCGGCTGAGGGTAGACTTGCCGCAGCCTGATTCGCCCACTAGCCCTAAGGTTTCACCGGGATAGACCTCAAAGCTGACATCATCAACGGCGTTGAAGCTGCTCTTGCGTCCCCAGAGTCCAGCGCTAATCGGATAGCCTTTGGTGAGATGGCTGACGGACAGTAAGGGCGTTTGCTGTAAAAGGTGCTGCGATCGCTCTCTCTCCTCTTCTAGTGAAATGGGCGCAAAGCGGGGATTTGTCGATACGACGCTGAGGGGCTGAGAAATAATTTGCTCCTGTCCATCTGCGTTAGTGCTGACCTGCATAAAGTCTGAGACTGTGGGCAATCGCCGGATGTGCGTTTCAGGACGGGGGCGACAGTTAAGCAGACCCAGCGTGTAGGGATGCTGGGCATGGGCAAACAAATCGTATACTGGGGCAATTTCCATCACTTGACCGCGATATAAAACCACTACGCGATCGGCAATTTCAGATACTACTCCCATGTCGTGGGTAATGAAGAGGATTGCCATATTGCGGCGATCGCGGATTTCCCGCAATAGCTCCAAAATTGTTGCCTGAATCGTCACATCTAGTGCCGTCGTGGGTTCATCGGCGATTAATAGCGCCGGGTTGCCGCTGAGGGACATAGCGATCATCACTCGCTGAATTTGTCCCCCGGAGAGCTGATGAGGGTAGCGATCCATCATTGCTTCTGGGTCAGGCAACTGCACCTCTCGAAAT
>CASBQM010000129.1 GCA_949127645.1 Synechococcales cyanobacterium PMM_0036 | reverse complement strand
GGTAGGGTCAAACCGGATTTCTAACAGCTTACCGATTAAGCGATTACCAATATAATAACCCAACCCACCTAAATTAAAATGACCATTGCTCTTAACCCGCCGAAACCAGCGGCTCTGACCTAGATAAGTACCTACCCGCTGTAAATCCAACAAATCTTCTTCCCATTGCGGTTGGTAATAACGGCTGCTGTGTTTAGCCTGTGGGTAAGCCTTAAGCGGGGCTTTCTTTAAGGTGCGAACTGGCAATTCAGTGTTAAGAACCTCACGTCGCTCATCCAACCCGTTCCATAGTCCCATTTGGGAAGAATATTTTTGCCCTAAAAGAGCTTGTTTAGTCATAATTTGATGGGTCCGTTCAATCATACCGTGATCGGTCGGTCGCCTTTTGCGAATAAAACCCACTTCGATACCGAGACCAATTAACCATAAATGTAGTTTGGTTGGGAAGGGAGAAGGAGTAGTATTATCGTAGAAAACTGTACCGTGATCGAGGGTAATTCGTTTAGGCAAACCATAGTGTCAAGTAGCGGGTAGAAGTAGGCCAGAAGATCGCGGGTGGAAAGTGTCCCAAGCGGTTAGCTAAACCAGTTGCGGCCAAAATGTACCACTTTGTCATTTGGGTAATCCGCTGTCCAGGTTTCGGTAAGGTGTGGCAGGTTCAGCCGCCCAAAGCAGTTTCGGTAGCACTGTGCCCCAATATTTCTACTTTTGGAATAATTTTAGTAACGACGGGTGAGCACTCAACTTGTTTGAGCGCGAGACCGCCGCACGTCAGGCCGCAGCCTGGCGGTCTTAACCCATTAAGAGTTGGCCTTTGTGCGATAGGAAGGGCCGGTGATGGCTAAACTCTCGGCTTTATCGGCTAGACGGTCGAGCATAGCGCTGGCAAGTAAGGGATTACCTAACCATTCCCCCCATTCTTCTGGGGCGCGATTGGAAGTTAAAATAATGCTGGCCAGCTCATAGCGTCCGCTAATTACCTCGTACAAATCCTCCACCCCGTTGGGCGGTAAATCCTTCAAAGCGAAATCATCTAAAATCAAGAGTTCAGGGCGCAAATAAAGTTTCAAACGCCGTTCGACACTTTTATCAGCCCGCCCCGCTGCCAGGTACTTGAGCATTTTATCGGTGCTGATGAATAACACATTCAGCCCCACCCGGCAAGCTTCATTGCCAAAAGCTTGCACCAAATGGCTCTTACCCACCCCACTCTGTCCATAAATTAACAGGTTACGTTTCTGGCGGACAAATTCTAAACTGGCCAAACGCAAGACTTGCGGGCGCGAAATGGTGGGGTTAAAATTGAAATCAAAGCGTTCAATTGTTTTGCTGGTATTGAGAGTAGCGCGTGTAAGACGGGCAGCCAGTTGGTTTTGCCCCCGCCGTTCTAGTTCATCCTCCACTAAACGGGCCAGAAACTCCCGGTAACTCCAACGCGCGGCTTCGGCTTCGCGTACCCGTCCTTCTAAACCGTTAAGCACTCCCGCCAGGTGAAGTTGTTTTAAGTTGGGAATTAACTCTATTTCCATAATTTAGTCACCGTTTCAAAAGCTCCACCAGTAAAAACTACTCCCACCACAAACAAGCGTTGGAGTATCTCGGCACTAGAACGAGTATAGCGGCCCACTTGCGCCGCGATGGGGGTAGCGGCTGGTTGGGTTTCACTTAGTTGCTCTAAATCCTGGGCCAGGATCCGCTTGATGGTGAGATACTTGGCCTCGCCAAAAGTTCGGGCTCTTTTACAAGCGGCTTCTAAGCGACCGCTGCCGATCCCAGCTTTGTGCGCCAGTTTTACTACTTTAGCGGCAGCGGGGGTCCGGTCTACTAAGGGGTCAGCCAGTAATTCCTGCACGACCGCCAAGGTTTCCAACCCAATCCCCTTAGCCTCCAAAAGCACCTGCTCCCGGTTTTGAGTGAGTCCGGCTAGCTTGGTTGGCGGTAAATGGTCGGTTTGGGTTAAACGCTCCCCGCGGGTTTTGGCCCGGCTGTGGGTCGTCACCAGCTTATGTTCAGCCGTGTAAATTTTAACCCAGCGCAACCCGGCGCACAGCCAAACGCTTTGGCCTACTAAACGATGGGGTACCGAGTAGTAACTCTGACCAAAATTAACATAGCAATCCCGCCCTACTTTGGCTCTTTTCCACTGACTTAATTCATAGGGTGTTTGGGGTAAAGGCAAAAGCTGGGCTTTTTCAACTTGTTCAAACTCAGTGCGGGGCTGTTTTTTGGTGGTACCGTGTATTCTCAGCCCCGCCTGCTCTTCGCACCACTGCCGCACCTGACGATTGGCCAGGCTAAAAGAAGTTAAACTGCGTCCACCCATAAAATTTCGCTGAACATAATGCACTCCCGACTCAACCTTACCTTTATGTTGAGGGGTGTAGGGCCGGGTTGGGGCAATTAGAAAACCATAATGTTCGGCTAACTCCCGGAAACTTTTGCTCGCTTCTACATCGCTACCATCCCAGGCGTGGCGCATAATAGCCGCTCTCAAGTTGTCCGTCACCATTTTACGCGGTACACCCCCGAAAAACTCCAGGGCCTGTTGAACACAGTGTAAAAAGGTCGGTAAATCCTGGTGGCTGACGAATTCTATATACATATAGCGGCTGTAACTTAAAACCATCACAAAGGCATAACTCTTTACCACCTCGCCACTTAACTCATCAAGCATTTCGCCCGCTAAACCAAAATCTACCTGGGCTTCCTCCCCAGCCGCCCGTTCTACTCGCACAAAGGTTTCGGGCGGGGCGGTCTTTTTAAGCTGGTTGGTAAAGCGGTAAACTGAGTGAACACTCCCACTATAGCCGCGTTCCTGCAAGCGATGCCAGATGGCTTTTACTTCCACTCCTGCGCTATACCATCCTTCTACTTCCTGGCGGTAGGGCTCTACGCTTGAAATATTTTGAGATGGTGGGGCTGGTTTGACTAGCGTTTGATCGACCAACTCTGTAAAACTACTGGCATCTGGTAATTCACCCGAGAGTAAGCCTTGCTCTTTGGCCCAGCTACGATAGCGGCCGATGGTTTTACGGTGCAAGCCACTAAAGCGTTGTACCTCGCGGTCACTTTCCATTATTCTAAGTTGACGTACCAATTCTCGAATATCCATCACGCTCAATCTTCTTGCCATATACCCTCCTTGATAGTTCATTAGCCTCAAGGAGAGTATATTTTATTTAACATAACTAGAATACTGGTCCTGGTACATTTTGGCCGCGATTTTGCTTGATTGGCTACTCCGAGTGGTACCTTATCCCCGCTATTTTTTGGTCACTTTGGCCGCGATTACCCTTTCACTATACCCCGCTAAATGACACATAGTTTAGAAAAGCCCGACGCAGGGCCATTTGATATTCTGGAAGTGAAGGATTGCGATGTTCCAGGCTTGGATAGCTCTCTAT
>CASBQM010000128.1 GCA_949127645.1 Synechococcales cyanobacterium PMM_0036 | reverse complement strand
CGCCAGCAGCATTCGTGCTCAGCTGCGCCCAGATCTGTGGCAGCAAAACACCGACGAGCTTGCAGTCTTTCAACATCGAAGTAAGAATAATCCCAACAATTACATCGAACACTACATTACGAATCCCGGCGACATTGCTTTACTGCCTTGGGAAGCTGCTGACCAAATCATTAATAAATTTGGTTTTGATACCGTCAAGCTGCAATTGATCTTTGCGGCTCGAACTATGGAGGAGGACGAACCCTGGAGCCGTGCCTTTACGCTCAAAGCTAGCGACATCATTCACCTACTCGGCTGGGATCGCAATCACAATACTAGCTTAGCTGAGAAGCGAAATGCCGTTGCTAGCACCGCTTTTGCCCTATCTTGTCTACTGGTGAAGTCTGTCTGGATTGAGGGGCGTGGCCGAAAGCAGATTGACGCCAGCACTCCAATTGGGCGGATGTGGGATGTCCTCATTGACCCACATGGTCAGATGGACTGGGTAACTGGAAAAATAGAGAAGCCCGAAGAGGTGTACATCACGGTCAGTCCTGGTCTATGGACAAAGCACTTTCTTAACCGAGCAGGCAGCAAAGCCAAGGAAGCACTGCATCAGTTTGGCTACTTGGCAAAAGATATTCTCAAAATTGATCCCTATCACAATGAAATGGCACTGCGTCTGGCAATCCAACTAACGCTTGACGCGAGAATTCGCGCGAGAAACGAAAATCCTTACGCCTATCGAGTTCTACACCTGCTTGAAGAAGTGCTGCCTAAAGCTGAAATTGAGAAGGCTCTAGAAGACAAGTACAAAGCTCGCGATCTGAGAAACCGTTGGGACAACGCTCTCAAGCTTCTAAGTAGTCTAGGTTGGCAAATTGAGTTTGATCCTATTACCTATGCAGGTTGGCTTCAGCCCGATGGCAGTGGTGAGAAGCCAGAAGACTGGCGTAAAGTCAAAGTGATCGATCGCCTTTTCCAAGCAAACCTCACAATCAAGCCGCCCCATCCTATTCCTGGACTGCTAGCAAAAATTAAGGAACCCAAGAGGCTTAAGCAGGTTGCCGCTGCTCCTACAGACAAACTAACCGGAGAACAGGTAAGACAAGGTCGTGAGAAACTAAGCTGGAACCGGAAGGAGCTGGGTGGCTTTCTCGACCTCAGTGCCGACTACATTGGCAAACTCGAACGGGGCGATCGCGAAATTACCCTAGAGCTAGAAGCTCGCCTTAGAAGACTCCTGCATCTTTAAGACAAATAGTGTTGTCTTTTTTGACTTGAGGCTAGCTAGTAAAGCCTCGTAAAAGCCTATATAGCAAGGTCTCCAGCCTGTCTTATTTAAATTCAGGCTGCTCCGTATCTTATCACTATAGGGCAAATTCTTAGATCTAACGGGAAAGACAAATGCCATTTGTAAGGTGGTCAAGTTATCGATCGACACATCAACTCGCTGGGGAAGACGAACTGCTCATCCCTTCCAAGCGATCAGATTAATTTGCTCTACTTCCAATAACTTAAGACAAAAGTCTCCGTATCGTATCACCTGATGGGGAGCTAGCAGCTTGTGCTGAAGCAACCCAAAAACTACGGCTAAGCTGCATAGGCTTTAAACTAACCTGACTCTAGGATTGAGTAGGAAAGTCGATAGCTTCGACGATTGCGATTTGTTTTGCCAAAGACAAGCATTTAAATGATTATGCTCTTGGTCTGCCTGTCAAGAACTGCTCAATCTCTACAAACTGGTGCAGACAGTATAAGACAGATTTATCCGTATCCTCACACCATAAACTTTACTTCAGCTCAGTAGGATAGAGACAAATTTTGAGACAGCTATCTCCACATTTCATCACCTACTTGGACTATGGACAGTAAAGTAAATGTGGTCAATACAACCAGCCTCAACCTATCTACCCAAATTTATCTTAGTTAAAAAACCAACTGTCACCTTACCCAAACTGAACTCAAAATAAGACTTACTTCTCCGTATCCTATCACTTGTTCATTTGTAGGGCTGAAGCAGAGGAGAAGGAAAGCGATCGCTCAACTCTATACACTATGAGCATTTCAGCATTCAGCAAAGTCTAGTTCCCACAAAGTAGTACGGTCAGACGCTACCTCCGTTTCGCTTGTCTCACCTCAAATAATGCTCAAAAGAGCTTTGAAATAGTTACTACGTCTAGGTTTTAGCTTGAGACAAACATCTCCAAGTTCACTCACGAGTGTTTCTTAATCAGGTCACTTTCTGCTCCGTATCCTGTCACTACAAACTTTTAGAACCCCTACTGCATATAGCTTCTAGTACTTGAGACAAATTAATTAGTCTAATAAGACTAACCACTTAAAAAGCGCTAATTAATTAAACCTGGCAAGATTGACCACACTGCGTTGAAACGGCACATATGTTGGTTTCAACAACAGTCAGCGCCAGCAAATGATTAAGACTGGGAGGGGTTTAGTATGAGTCCATCAACTGCGAGACAAGAATTTACATATGTTAAAGAGTGGGATAGTGAGTTTCTTGCGCTCTTTTCCCACCGTTTTGACTATATTTACGCACCGTACCCAGAACTAAAGCATTCACCTGAATGGAAAACCGAAAGGCGACATCCGCTAAGCGATCGTCTTATTCAACAAAGTGCTTATCTCTACGGTGTTCGGTTTGGAGCAGAGACAAATTACTGTCTCCTTGATATTGATGCTGGCAGTATCTATCATCCTCAACAAGATGCACTCGCCATCTCTCGCATTGCTGCTGCACTAGAACCGATC
Source organism: Synechococcales cyanobacterium PMM_0036 (assembly GCA_949127645.1). GTDB lineage: Bacteria > Cyanobacteriota > Cyanobacteriia > Elainellales > Elainellaceae > Drouetiella. The sequence goes on along the minus strand of CASBQM010000128.1, from coordinate 3,461 downwards.
GGGCTTGCAAGCTATGTTATTTGCACCTCAAGTTACAGTAGCGGATTGCACCTCTATTTTCCTTTTCAGAAGGTACAAAGCTCTTGGCAGTTGGCGATCGCCCTTACCTGCTTGCTAGAAAACGCCGGCTTCAAACTCCAGCCCGGACAGCTCGAAGTCTTTCCAAATCCCAAACCCTATTCAACAGACGGGATTCCCAGTCTTTTCAATGCTCATCGTCTCCCCATGCAAATTGGCTCCTATCTTCTTGACAGAGCATTCCAGCCGATTTGGTCTGATGCTACCACCTTTACTAAACAGTGGCAGTTTGTTCAAGAGCGTAATGATGTTGACTGTAAGACACTCAAACAAATTCTGAAGCAAGCTAAGCGGAAGCACTTTGCCATATCGGGTAAAGCCGAGAAATTTATCAACGATTTGAATGCCGAAATAGAACTAGGCTGGACAGGACATGGACAAACCAATCGGCTCTTGGGACGTATCACCATGAGAGCCTATGTTTTTCACCACATTCTTTTTGGTGGAAAACCTCTGGAAGGGAAAGCTCTAATAAATGAAATTGTCAAAACAGCACGATCGCTTCCTGGATATGTTGAGTGGTGCCAGCACCAGTATGAAATTGAGCATAGAGCTGAAGAGTGGGCAAGCTGTATTGAAGAAAGTCACTACTTTCATTTTGGAGATCAGCTTGAGAAACTCAAGTCAGAGACTCAGGATCCAGAGCTAAAGGCTGCCGTTGATCAGTTTCCTACATGGAATCAGCGTCAGTCTGCTGCAACCAGAGATCGAATTAGACGTGCGATCGCTGATTTGCTTGAAAAAAATAATTTGCCCGTTAAAGCCACCGCTCGTTTCCAAACCTTGTTGCAATACAGCATTGGTGGGGCATCACTTTACCGTCACCGCGACCTATGGCATCCCAATTACCTAAATATTGTCCTAGATCAGAATTTGACAGATAGATTTCAACCGCCTGTGGAAAACCCCCCAGACCCCCCAAGCATCAAAGTAGACAGCCAGTTAGACGACGAGGACTCGTCTAACTGGCACAGTTCTACAAGCTTATTATCTACCAATGGCGGTGATAATCCTTCTAGTAAGGTTTCTAGCGATCGTACAGATTTCAAAATCCCTACTAACGACAGTAATTCTTCCACTAACTCCGGTCGTCCTCCTGCTCTGGAATTATTACAGGGGGTAAGGTACGTTCAGCAAGCGTTGTTCGGTATTCAGGCACAACAGGAGGCGTTTCAGGAAGCCACACGTCTCACTCAGGCTCAACGCCAGCGCATTAAATCTGAAGCAGCAGAGAGACGGCAAATTGATCGAATGCAGCAATTCCTAGACTCTTGTGATCCCATTCTTGTAGCGGAAGCAATGGCATGGGCACAGGTTAATCCGGGAGTTTTGCAAGCCAACCCACTTCAACTGTCTCTGTTGCAGAGTTCTCTTACAGGTCAGTCTGGCAATCGTGCTTCTATCCTCGCAGCGATCGAGATGCAGACACAGCGATTGGCATGGTCAGCACAGCAGGTGAGCCATCATCTACAGCAATGCTTTGATAAGACTAATTTAGCTCTGCTGAGTGACTCCCAATTAATGCACTGGTTGGAACAGTTGAGTCACATGACCCATATTCAACTGCTACGATCGTCTGATTAATATCAATCTATTTACCCCTCAACAAGGGACAATACGCTTAACACCAAGATTTTAGGAGCAACAGTCATGACTATTTCCATGTATCAGGCTTCAGTGCCCTCGCTTATCCGATCGCTGAATAATCTTGCGGCGATCTTGGAAAAGGGCGCAGCTCACGCTGAAGCTAAAAAAATTGAGCCGCTTGTTCTAATCAATAGCAGGCTTTATCCCGATATGTTTCCTCTAGGGCGACAAGTCCAAGTCGCCTCAGACATTGCCAGAAGAGGAGCTGCAAGACTGGCAGGATTAGAAGCCCCCAAACTGGAAGATAATGAAACAACATTTGCTGAATTAATCGATCGACTTCACCAAACTATCGCTTATCTAAAAACTTTGACCCCCGAACAAATTGACGGTTCAGAGGAAAACTCGATTACCCTACCTGTGGGGAAAGACACTATGACCTTTGAGGGGCTGTCCTATCTCCTGTACTTTATTTTGCCGAACGTCTATTTCCATGTGACGACAGCCTATGACATTCTCCGGCACTGTGGAGTTGAACTGGGTAAACGCGATTACCTGGGAAAACCTTAAAGAAACGGGCAGTTTGAGCGGATGGAGAACCTCAATGAAGTTGCTGCTTTCGCCATACAAACTGTCGGCTAACATCCGCTCAATCACAAAGCCCATTGCTTGAATTTCTCGAATCATCTCAACGGCGATCTGGGGCTTCGATTGGTACTCATCCCCTGCTTTCAAGCGAGACTTAAGTTTGTAAATCTTGAACACTAAAGGATAGGTAATGCCCACCACTACCGCATAGGCGTTGATGCTGACCCATCAACCTGGCGATGCTCAACCCTCAAACTTCTGTGTATCTCAAGCCGTGATGGCTATTGCTAAGCTGGGTGGCTTCTTAGCTCGCAAGGGCGATGGCGATCCTAGACCAACGGTTCTCTGGAGAGGATGGACTGTCCTTCAAAATGCTACTCTGCTTGGCTCTCGCCTCTTTCCCCAAATTTGTGAGTAATAGTCAGCCGTCACCGAGGCGGCTTAGTCTAACCCCTGGTATGGGCTGATGGGTCGAACTCCAATCTGCACTTGAATCAGGTGCAAGCGAATCGCCTAAGTTGTTTGGGGTTAAGTCTGCTGCATCTGTTGTTTTATCTGTACTAGGGCAGCCTCAAGGACTTGTTCTAATTCTTTTAATTGATCAACTGATGCCGTAGTCTGGTTTAGATTAATCTTTTGAACGCTAGTGAGTAACTGATCGACTTGCTCATCTCTAGATGCAGAGGCAGATGCTTCAACAGCTTGCACATACTGTATTTTTTGTTGAGAGACCCATTGCTGCATCTGGGTGGTTGAGAAATTTTCAACGAGGGCTGCTTTGATTCCCTGTTCGCGCAGCTTCAAAGTCTGCCGTTCTGAGATGCCTAACTCCGTAGCTGAAAGACGATTTAGAATCAGAGCCTGAGTGCAGCCAAGCCCTTTTTCTCGCACTGCGGCTTTGAGATCTGAACTCAGGTTAAGCACTGGCAAGATATTACGATTGAGGGATGCAGGATGCTCCTGTAGTTTTAGAAGGACTTCAAATACTTGAAATTCGACGGTGTGTTATGGGATAGTCAGAAAGAGCTTCTTTAAGAAGACTACCCCCATCCGATTGAGCTAGGTTCGGCATTACTTTGAACAGAGCACTATAGCGGTTTTCAACTCAGTTAAGTACGATAGCAACGATAGGTGAACCACCCTCGAATATCGTCTAAAGTCACAGCATTTAATGCATCCGTAATCGCTTGATCTAACGCCTCACGAGT
>CASBQM010000127.1 GCA_949127645.1 Synechococcales cyanobacterium PMM_0036 | reverse complement strand
TCTCCCAAATATCATCCATGCCAGGCAATACAATTTTTTGTTTAGCAAATTCTGTTTTAATACCGCGCTGACATTATTGAAGAAACTCTACGTGAAAGTATTGCCAAGTTTTCTATTGATCTGATGACAGAAAGCTTCCAATTTGTAGATTTTGAATGTTGAGATTAACCAATGTACCAAAAACATTGCTGCTTTTTATATTTTCCAGGAGTTTGTCAAACAAGGTCACAATGATGGCGAAAATCTACTCCCTCAGACGTACATTTTCTTAACACTACTTCGATGTTCTTAACGTTCCTTATTGTTTTCTAGATAACTTTCAAAATCTCTTCCAAAAGGCTCGAAATTTGAGTTGCGCGATTCATCACCATGAAGTGTCCGCCTTGCTCAACCTTTGCATGAGGAGTCACAAAGTGAATGGGGAAAATGCGATCGCCCGTCCCATGCAAATGATGTAGGCAGTCAGAAACCGCCTGATTTTTCCAGGTGACGACTTTGTGAAGCGCCCACTTGAGAAAATCTGCGTCAGTATCGACCAGAATTGACCTTAGGATCTGACATTCATCTGGCGTCTCTAAGCTAAAGATCCAGTAAGCCAGTCGGTAGGTTGTCCAGAGCAGCGTTTTGAAGGGAAACACGCGATGGATGGGAAACCAGCGAAATAGCTTGAAATAAAGTGGAATTTCTGAATCGGTTTTGGCGCTGGAGATGAGAATTACTTTCTCAACTTCAATGTGCTTAGCGATCTCAATTGAAATAATGCCACCAAACGACAGCCCAATAATAATCGGGCGATCGACTTTAATTTGCTCAGTCAGGCGTTGGGCATAGTCAGCGATCGTTTCATTCCGTTCGGGTTTGAGCCAGCGAATATGAATGGGCTGATAGCCCTTCAATTTCAGCAGATAAAAGACGCGTTCATCTGCACCCAATCCGCTGACGAAGTAGATATCTTTCAGCGCTTTCTCAATTTGTTCGCTCGTCTGGCTTGTTTCAGCGACCCCAGATATGACTTCAGACACTAATTCAGCGATCGATTCTGCCGATGATTTCAAGGGGCAATCTGACTGAGAATGCTCCATATGCAACCTTAATGAGTTTATATATCTTATTGTCAAGCTTTATTTGTAAAATGCAAATGACGCAACAAGCTAATACCGTTTATTTCGCACGCTCTTGGGAACTCTATATCCTAGATCTCTTTAGGCGACTGATTCGGCTAAACTATCTGATCCAAGGCGATAGAGAGCATTAACTTGATAGAGAGCGTTAACTATGCGTGTATTGGTGACTGGAGTTGCAGGATTCATTGGCTACCATTTGGCAAAGCGCCTTCTGGCAGAAGGGATGCAGGTATATGGCGTTGATAACCTGAATGAATATTATGATGTCAATCTGAAGAAAGCTCGACTGGCACAATTGACTCCGCATTCCGAATTCACTTTCGAGTATTTGGATCTGAGCGATCGCACAGCCGTTGCCCAACTCTTTGAAACCCAGCAGTTTGACTGTGTGGTGAATTTGGCGGCTCAGGCAGGTGTACGCTATTCGCTATATAATCCGCTTGCCTATGTGGATAGCAACGTCACAGGGTTTGTCAACTTGCTGGAGGGCTGCCGCCACAGCGCCGTTAAGCATTTGGTGTTCGCCTCATCTAGCTCGGTCTATGGGGTTAATCCTAAAACGCCTTTCTCCACCAGCGATAACGTTGATCACCCGATCTCGCTCTACGCCGCTACCAAAAAAGCTAACGAGCTGATGGCGCACACCTATAGTCATTTGTTTCAGTTGCCGACCACCGGGCTGCGCTTCTTCACGGTATACGGCGAGTGGGGCAGACCTGATATGGCTTACTTCAAGTTCGTCAAGGCGATCGAGGCAGGTGAGGCGATCGATGTCTACAACTATGGCGATATGCAGCGCGATTTTACTTACATTGACGATGTGATTGAAGGCGTGGTGCGCGTGATGCACAAGATACCTGTTTCCGGACAGGATAGGCTGACTCAGGCTCCTTACAAGCTCTACAACATCGGCAACAACAAGCCCGTGACGCTAAAGCGATTTATCGAAGTGGTGGAACAGGCGCTCGGCAAGGAAGCCCAAAAGAACTTTTTGCCGATGCAGCCGGGAGATGTACCCACGACCTATGCAGATGTAGATGAACTGATGCAGGACGTAGGCTTTAAGCCCAGTACGGCGATCGAGGAAGGAATCGATCGATTTGTGCGGTGGTATCGAGACTATTACGGGTCGCTAGGTTGATGGAGGGAGCGATCGCGCTTGCTCTGCCGATAAGCCCAGCATTTTGATCACTTGCTCCCTTGCCATTCCTGATTCCAGAAGATTTTGAGCTGCCTGTAGCAGTTGGGTTTGAGCTTGTTCAGTATCGGTGAAGAACCAGTTGCCGATGCGATCGCACCAGCGCAGCCATGCGGCAGTTACGCCTTCAAATTCGCCCTGCCAGATGCCCAAGCCAATCTCTAGCTCCGTCAGCCAAATCAGCGGGTTTTCTGAATTGAGCGCCTGCTCTTGATACTGTGCGCCATCCAGCTTGAAATAGCGCAACCGCTGCGTGTAGCGGCTATAGACCAGATAGTAGGGCACCCGCAAATACTCTTCATAAACCCGAAGTTTTCCGGGCGGGGTTTTTGTTTCCTCGTGATCAAGAGCCGCTCCAGAGATTGGGGTTGCATCTGGGTCGGGTATTTGAGACGCTTTGTCATAAAACCGCCCTAAATCCTCGGCTTCCGTTCCAGGGGACAGAAACTCGACAATTACGTAGGGTGATTTGCCTTCTTGCCACAGGACATAGCTGCGGCGCAGATCTTTGCCATCATAAAAGCGTGGCACACCCACCGCCAGAAACCAGTCTGGGCGTTTGTGCCAAAGCGGATGATGGACATCGTAATAGAGATTCAGGTCGGATGCCGTGAAACAATTCTGGCGATCGTACCCTGCCAGCCGCAGCGTTCGGCTCAAGAGCTGGGGTTGAAAGTCGTGAAATTCGTCGGGCAAACCAGGCTCCTCTGGGTCTTCGCTGGGCAAATCATACAT
>CASBQM010000126.1 GCA_949127645.1 Synechococcales cyanobacterium PMM_0036 | reverse complement strand
CCCTGAATCTGCCAGAAGCGAAAGACTATGGCTCCATAAACCTGCTAGAGCCTGAGTGACAAAAAGACCGCTGAGCAGCCCTAATGCCATCCATAAACGCTGTGTTTTCTGCCCGGTTTGCTCAGGATTGCCCCTTTGAGCCGTACTGAAATGTAAAAGACCGCACTGGCAGGAATTCAGAATTCTGGAAGCAATCTGATTTGCCTGGGGGTTCGGCTGACTAAGCTGCCTAAACTGATTAACCTGTTGCTGAGACTGTTTGCTTGCAAGTGCCATTCTGAGCCGGACTCTATTGCTGTTAATTTGTTGCTATCAACTTTGATTAATCCTTCCACGCCGACATTGCAGCGATTTGACCTGGCAATCGGTATCCAGCACCCCAACGTAACGTAGCAGGTTTGCTAGGCTAACTCGGTAAGAGAAGGTTAACGCTAGGTAAAACTTCTGAATGCTTGAATAGAGGTCGATCGCAAGCAACTCAGAGCAATGCAGAGTTTCTTGAAAGAACTTGAAGAGAATGGAGATGCGATCGTCCTACCCTTCTCCACACTCTTCAGTTGTTAGGCTTCGCTCTAGGCTGGAAACACTTCAGGCTGAATGCGTAGTACATAAAACATGAGCTTTTGTGGATTGCTCGTTAAAAACATACTGCGGGTAATAGCTGAATGAGTGAAAAAGAATTTGTTGAAGATATTGCAGCTACAATTGCGCCTCTCATCTCAGAACAAGGACGATACGAGATTGATGTAGGATTCAAGCTAGCTTACTCGTTTGAAGCTAAAGAGTATGACGGTGAAAAAGTCAGTTCAGAGGAACTCATCCGGTATGAAACCGATCTGATAATTAAGGAATTTATCGATCGCTCAATAAATCAATGGATACCACGAGTCGTTGTTGAGGCTAAAGTTTCCTCAGTTACAACCCATGATGCTATTACGTATAGCCAAAAAGCGTATGCCCACAAAACAGTACATCCTTACTTGAGGTACGGAATAATGCTAGGTCATCGAGAACACCATTCCCTTCCTGGTAGGCTCTTTCGCCATGGCTCTTACTTTGATTTCATGATTTCTTTTGTCAATGAGTCACCCAATCAGGAAGAAACTGATTTGTTCGTGTCCCTGCTCAAGGATGAGATTAGAGCTTCTCAGGATCTTGAAAAGATGATCTACGACACGCGAAAAAGAAGTCGCAGTCGCTATAACTTTTTGCAAAGAAAACTTGTGCTTCAATAAGCCATTGAGCCACTAAATCTAGTACGATCGCTAGATTTTCAATCGCTTATAAGCAAGTCGCTCATAGCAATAGGTAATCCCCGCATGAATGATCATTTCTCTAAAGGTGCAAATTTTTTCAGTAGCCTATATACGCCTCTTTCACGTCACGAAATCGCTGAACTCTATCGTTCGTCAAAATGGACAATCAGAAAGAGAAGTCTGGTTGACTATGAAATTCTTTGTCCATTTGCTGAGTTGGTGATTGAAGCAGAAGAACCAATTCTGATGCATGGTTCAGTCGTGTCAGTATTAGACAATGTGGAGAGAATCCTCCTCCCGCTACGCGATTCTGGAGTGAGATATTTTGGAGAATGCTATGGGGAGAATATGGAACTTTTGCGAGAGTTCAAATGGCAAGTTGACTAATCTGACCTTAAATAAGGGCGATCGCCCCATTCCCCCAACTGTCACTTACCGCACAGTCAGGTTCTAGCTCACTCCGTCACACTGAAGGTTAGAGTCTAGGACACGCCTAGAGTAGGATTTGCCTAGGGCAGTCGCATAGCTTAGTCTTGGCTTAGGCATCTTCTGAGGCAGGTATGTGTCACAATGTAAACGGTTTTGCCAACTCGATAGAAGCTTGGGAGTGGGCGTGAGTCATGGAGCCATTATATGATTACGTCTGGTTGATTCCTGTCCTGCCGCTGGCAGGCGCGATGATACTGGGCTTGGGTTTGATTTCGTACGGTAAGGCAGTTAACAAACTCCGCAAACTTTGTGCGGGGTCCATTGTGTCTTTGCTGGGAACCACGATGGTTCTGTCTTTTGCATTGTTATGGAGCCAGATTCAAGGGCATGAGACCTATACTCATCTAATTGAATGGGCATCGGCTGGAGATTTCCGGCTCACCATGGGCTATACCGTTGATCACATTACGACGCTGATGCTGGTGATTGTGACCACGGTGGCGTTTTTTGTCATGATTTACACCGACGGCTACATGGCTCACGATCCGGGCTATGTCCGTTTTTATGCCTATCTCAGCCTGTTTAGCTCGTCAATGCTGGGATTGGTGATTAGCCCCAACCTGCTTCAGGTCTATATCTTCTGGGAGCAGGTGGGGATGTGTTCCTACATGCTGATCGGCTTCTGGTACGATCGCAAACCCGCCGCAGATGCCTGTCAAAAAGCGTTTGTCACCAACCGGGTCGGCGACTTTGGTTTGCTGCTGGGAATGCTGGGCTTGTTCTGGGCAACGGGCACCTTTGAATTTGATCTGATGGGTCTACGGCTAGAAGGTCTGGTGGAGTCGGGATCTTTGAGTGTGGCGATCGCCTCTCTCTTAGCCATCCTGGTGTTCTTAGGACCTGTTGCCAAGTCGGCGCAGTTTCCGCTACACGTCTGGCTGCCAGACGCGATGGAAGGACCAACCCCAATTTCGGCGCTGATCCACGCGGCAACTATGGTGGCAGCCGGGGTCTTCTTGATCGCCCGGATGTACCCGGTGTTTGAAAACCTGCCCACTGCGATGAATACGATCGCCTGGACGGGAGCCTTTACCGCCTTTCTGGGAGCCAGTATTGCCATCACCCAAAACGATATTAAGAAGGGCTTGGCGTATTCTACGATGTCGCAGTTGGGCTACATGGTGATGGCGATGGGTGCCGGAGCCTATGGAGCTGGATTGTTTCACCTGATGACCCACGCCTTCTTCAAGGCGATGCTGTTCTTGGGTTCAGGTTCGGTGATTCATGGCATGGAGGGCGTGGTCGGTCATGATCCTGTCTTGGCGCAAGATATGCGGCTGATGGGGGGTCTGCGGAAACATATGCCGATTACCGCTATCACCTTTTTGATTGGAACACTGGCGATTTGCGGTATTCCGCCGTTTGCCGGATTCTGGTCAAAAGACGAGATCCTTGGCTCCATGTTTGCCGTTAACCCTGCACTATGGCTGGTGGGGTATCTAACTGCCGGAGTCACGGCGTTCTATATGTTTCGGATGTACTTCAGCACGTTTGAAGGCGATTTTCGCGGCAACGATGCCGACATCAAGAAGCAGCTCAAGCTGGAGCAGTTCCAGAAGATGGGTATGTCTTTAGGACCTGGAGCCATGAATCCTCAGGAGCTGGCTCTGACGGTGGATGACCATGAGGAAGCTCATGAAAGCCAGGGTGATCACGGTCACAGCCACGAACCCCATGAGTCGCCGATCGCCATGACCTTGCCTCTGATAGCGTTGGCAATTCCCTCGATGCTGGTGGGTCTGGTGGGTACGCCTTTTGCCAACTACTTTGAGGCGTTTATTCATCCGGCAAGCGAAGTTGTGAAAGGGGTGCCGTCTGAGGTGGATTGGAATGAGTTTCTGATCATGGGCGGTAGCTCGGTGGGGATCGCTCTAATCGGCATCTCGCTGGCAGTGCTAATGTATCTGCAACGCAAGATTGATCCGGGGGCGATCGCTAAAGCCATTCAGCCGCTTTATCAGCTCTCGCTGAACAAGTGGTACATCGACGACATTTATAATGTCGTGTTTGTTCAGGGCAGTCGGCGCTTGGCGCGTCAAGTCCTGGAGGTCGATGTGCGGCTGGTGGATGGCGTGGTCAACCTGGCGGGGTTTGTCACTCTGGTGACGGGCGAAACCCTAAAATATCTGGAAAGCGGACGGGTGCAATTTTATGCCCTGATCGTGTTCGGAGCTGTGCTGGGTCTGGTGTTGGTTTCTGGTATTGCTTAATTGGTGGGGCATAGGGCGTGGAGAGTAAGGAGCCTAAAGCTTCCCCATCTCCATTCCCCGTTCCCCATTCCCTTCTAAATCCCAAAACGCTTATAGAAACCTGCAATGGATACTGCTAATTTTCCCTGGCTGACCACTACAATCCTTTTTCCGATCGTGGCTGCCCTGCTGATTCCGTTTATTCCCGACAAAGATGGAAAAACGCTCCGCTGGTACTCCCTCATTGTGGGATTGATTGATTTTGGCATTCTGGTTTACGCCTTCTATACCCAGTATGATTTTTCTAGCTCTGATCTCCAGCTTGTAGAGAGCTATTCCTGGGTTTCGTCGCTCGATTTGCGCTGGTCGGTGGGGGCAGATGGCGTATCCATGCCGCTGATCTTGCTGACTGGATTTATCAGCACGCTGGCGATTTTGGCCTCCTGGCCCGTGACGCTAAAACCAAAGCTGTTCTACTTTTTGATGCTATCGATGTATGGCGGTCAGATTGGGGTGTTTGCAGTGCAGGATATGCTGCTATTTTTCCTAATGTGGGAGCTAGAGCTGATCCCGGTGTATTTGCTGCTCTCGATCTGGGGCGGCAAAAAGCGTCTGTATGCGGCGACAAAATTTATTTTATACACGGCGGGGGGTTCGCTGTTTATCCTGGTGGGGGCGCTGGCGATGGCGTTCTACGGCGATACAGTGACATTTGATATGCGATCGCTCATGGAAAAAGACTATCCGGTTAATTTCCAACTTCTCGTCTATGGCGGATTTCTGATCGCCTATGGGGTGAAGCTGCCGATCATTCCGCTGCACACCTGGCTGCCCGATGCCCATGGCGAGGCGACGGCTCCAGTGCATATGCTTCTGGCGGGTATTCTGCTAAAGATGGGCGGCTATGCCTTGATTCGCATGAATGTTGAGATGCTGCCGGAGGCGCACGTCTACTTTGCCCCGATTCTGATTATTTTGGGCATCGTTAATATTATTTATGCGGCGCTGACCTCCTTTGCCCAGAGGAGCCTCAAGCGTAAAATTGCCTATTCCTCCATCTCTCACATGGGATTTGTGCTGATCGGCATAGCTTCCTTTACCGACTTGGGCTTGAGCGGTGCCATGCTGCAAATGGTGTCTCATGGACTGATTGGAGCGAGTCTGTTCTTCTTGGTGGGGGCAACCTACGATCGCACTCACACCCTAATTCTGGATGAGATGGGCGGCGTGGGCAGAAAGATGCCCCGGATCTTTGCCATGTTTACAGCTTGCTCAATGGCTTCGTTAGCGATGCCAGGAATGAGTGGCTTTGTGGCTGAGCTGATGGTGTTTGTTGGGTTTGCAACCAGCGATGCCTATGGCTTGCCCTTCAAGATTATTGTGGTGCTACTGGCGGCGATCGGGGTGATCCTCACGCCGATTTATCTGCTGTCGATGCTGCGAGAAATTTTCTATGGTCCTGAAAATAAGGAGCTAACCTCGCATCAAATCCTTGCTGATGCCGAACCCCGTGAGGTGTTTATCATCGCCTGTCTGTTGGTGCCGATTATTGGCATTGGCTTCTACCCCAAGCTGATCACGCAGATTTATGATGTTAAAACTCTGGCAATTACTGCTCGGCTAGGAGAGGCTTTGACGCAGGTTGCTGAGCATCCGGCTCTGCCAAGAACGCTAGCCTCAAAGCTACGCATTGCTCCGGCAATACCCAAAACCTGATGACTGAGTAGAAGCAAATCATAGAGACGTTACTCAGGTAGCGTCTCTTTTTCGTAGACTTGTATAGATCTTGCTCTAATTTAATGCTTTGCTAGCCTCATTTGCGTTAGAAATATCTTTGGGAACGCGATCGCCCGCTCTTCTCTATATCAGGTCACAATGTTTCTGTATCGAGCCACAATGCCACTGCATAGCCACGATGCCACTGCATGGAGCCACGATGCTACCGCATGGAGTTAGTAGAGAGCGCGACTGGTGGATAAAAAGATCTTTTTGAGAGCGGGAAAAGAAGTCATCGGGGAAGCTGAGATGGGTGCCTATGGGGTGGCGATCGTTTCTGTGGCTCTGGCTCTGGGAGCGACCTTATTGCTTTGGTCGTGGCTCAGTCCCACTACAACGCCCCTGTTCCTGATGGCGGTTATGGTGAGCGCCTGGTATGGCGACTGGAAAGCTGGACTATTGGCAACCGCTCTGTCTGGGCTGGCAATCAACTATTTTTTCGTTGAGCCATTCTACTCACTGAAAGTTCTCAACCTGGGAACCGTTGTACGGCTGGGTGCATTCTTGATGGCGGCAGGGTTGATTAGTTTGCTCAATCAATCGCGGCGGACTGCCTTAAAAAACGCTAGGGAGAACCTGCTGGCGTTGCAGGTGGCAATGCGTCGAGAGCAAGCTGCACTGGCTGAGGCAGAAACATCAGAGCAACGTCTGAAAACAGTGCTTTCCAGCATCAAGGATGGATTTTATGTCCTCGATCGCCACTGGCAGTTTACCTATGTCAGCGATCGCTACTGTGAAATGGTAGATCTATCTTCTTCAGCGCTGCTAGGGCAAAATATTTGGGAGCTGTTTCCGGCTGCTGTTGACACTGAAGCCTATGTCCAATTTCAGCAGGCAATGCGTGAACAGATACCCCTCCAATTTAATTATCTGTATGAACCCTGGAACTGCTGGCATGATCATCGAGTTTATCCATCTCCTACTGGACTAACGATCTTTCTTACGGACATTACCGAAGCCAAACGCGACGAAGCCGTGCGCAAACGGGCAGAGGCAGCCCTCCAAGAAAGCGAATCCCGATTCCGTACCCTAGTAGACAACATCAGTCAGCTTGCCTGGATTACCGACAAAGACGGCTGGATCTTTTGGTATAACCAACGCTGGTTTGACTATACGGGCACTACCCTAGAAGACATGGAAGGCTGGGGCTGGCAAACTGTGCATCATCCTGACCACATCGATCGGGTCGTCACAAAATTCCGGCACCACCTTGAGACTGGAGAAGTCTGGGAAGATACCTTTCCGCTGCGGAGCCATGACGGGGAGTATCGGTGGTTTCTCTCCCGTGCCGCACCCATTCGAGATGGGCAGGGCGAGATCGTCCGCTGGTTTGGCACCAACACAGACATTGACGATCGCCAGAAAACTGAGCTAAACGAACAGTTTCTCAGCCAGCTTGAATCTCGATTGCGGCAACTCTCGGATGCCGATGAAATGCTGCGGGAAACGATGAGTCAGTTGGGAGAGTATTTGCAGGTCGATCGCTGTGTCTGGCAAGACATTGATGCCGACGCAGGGTTATCGAGCGTTGAGCAAGACTGGCGGTCGCAAGATGTTCCTAGTGTCGTTGGCGTTCATCGTTTATCAGATTTCCTATTGCCTAGGCTGTTAGCCCAGTATAAGGCGGGACAAACGATCGTGGTTTCAGACGTGACGACTGATTCTGATACTGCACCTTTAGCCGAAAACTATATTTCCTTTGGCGCTCGTGCCCTGATCGGGGTTCCCTGCCTCTATGAGGGGCGCTGGGTGGCATTGCTGGTCGTGAATGCTAGAGACGTTCGTCACTGGAAACCAGATGAAGTGATTCTGCTGCAAGAGATCGTGTCTCGGCTGTGGTCGATAATCGAACGGGCAAGAGCCGTTGAAGAACTGCGGCAGAGCGAAGCTGAATTTCGCCAGCTTGCCAACGCCATGCCGCAAATTGTTTGGGTGTATGATGCAGTTGGAACCTTAGAGTTTGTTAACGATCGCTGGACAGAATACACAGGGCTAACTTTAGAGCAGAGCCGCGATCGCACCCAGACCCAACAGATCATGCCGCCTGAAGATACTCAGCAGCTTCAAACCGACTTAATGCGGGCGCTAGAAACGCGATCGCCCTACCAATCACAGTTTCGCTTGATTCAGCCAGACGGCAGCTATTTTTACTTTCTGACCCGCGCCATTCCCATCTTTAATCAGCAGGGTCATGTTCGTAAATGGTACGGCACCTCAACCGACATCACCGGACTTAAAAAGCTTGAAGAAGAACTTCGCCAGAAAAACGCCATTTTGAACGTCATCAATGAATCCGCGCCGACCCCGATTTTCGTCAAAGATCGCCAAGGACGCATCATTTTTGCCAACCCTGCCACGCTAGAAGTTTTGGGCAAATCTGCGGCTGAAGTCATCGGTCGTTTTGACAGCGACCTCTACCCCAACCTCGAAGATGCTGCTAGGGTGATGGCAAACGATCGCCGGATCATGGAATCTGGACAAATGGAGGTGGTTGAAGAATCTCCTGACGGCATTCGGACGTTTTTGGGCATGAAAGCGCCTTACCGCAACGAAGCCGGAGAAGTGATTGGGCTAATTGGCATCGCCAACGACATTAGCGATCGGGTGCAGCTCGAACGCGATCGGGAGCGCGTCTTACAGCAAGAGCAGGCAAACCGCGAAGCCGCCGAGAATGCTAACCGCATCAAAGACGAATTTCTTGCCGTGCTGTCCCATGAATTGCGATCGCCCCTTAACCCCATCCTCGGCTGGGCAAAGCTGCTACAAACCCGCAAATTTGATGAAGCTCGAACCGCCGAGGCTCTGGCAACGATCGAACGTAATGCCAAACTGCAATCAGAGCTAATTGAAGACCTGTTAGATGTCTCTCGCATTCTGCAAGGCAAACTTCGGCTAAACGCTTGCCCCGTCAATCTCGCTGCCACCATCCGAGCCGGATTAGAAACCGTGCAACTCGCATCAGAAGCAAAATCCATTCACATCGTGACGCAGCTCGACCCAGAAGAGATACAGGTCTCAGGAGATGCCGCTCGGTTACAGCAAGTCGTGTGGAATTTGCTCTCGAATGCCGTGAAATTTACTCCTAACGGCGGATATGTCGAGATTGGCTTGACTCGCGTTGACGATCACGCGCAGATTACCGTCCAGGATACGGGTAAAGGCATTGCTCCTAATTTTCTGCCCCATGTGTTTGACTACTTCCGGCAAGAAGACGGAGCAACCACCCGTAAGTTTGGCGGACTAGGGCTAGGGCTAGCGATCGTTCATCACCTAGTCGAGCTGCATGGAGGAACCGTGCAGGTCGAGAGTCCTGGCGAAGGCAAAGGAGCCACCTTTACGGTAAGGCTACCGCTCCTAGTAAATCAGGAGCCGCCGATGGAGAACAATGGCGATCGCACTAGCTCCCCTCACGACCCTTTCACAGGCTTACGAATTTTAGTGATTGAGGACGAAACAGACTCGCGGGAGTTTGTGGCATTTGTGCTAGAGGAGTCAGGGGCGATCGTCCTGACCGCCTCATCAGCCCATGAAGGCTTAGTAGCCCTAGCGGCATTCAAACCCGACCTTCTATTAAGCGATATTGGTATGCCCAACCTGGATGGCTATATGCTGATCCGACAAATCAGAGCATTGCCGCCAGAGCAAGGCGGAAATGTTTTAGCGATCGCCCTAACCGCCTACGCTGGAGAAGTGAATCATCAGCAGGCGCTCCAAGCCGGATTTCAGCAGCACCTTGCCAAACCGATCGAACCCAACGAATTGATCAAAACGATCGCCGCCCTGCTCAAGACCAGGTCTGACTGATGCGAATTAAAAGGCAAAAAATGTGGATAATTGGCTTTCTAGCGGGCTTAAGCTGCCTTAGCACCCGACCCACCTGGGCAGACTCAGCCGTAACCTATCGTGAGCTGGGCATCACCTACCGCGACCAAGGAGATTTGTCTGCCTCGATCGCCGCCTTCCAAAAAGCAGTAGAACTCAGCCCCGCCAACTTAGAGGGACGGGTGAATCTGGGCTGGACGCTGCATCTGGCAAAGCGCGATCGCCAGTCAGCCCAAGTTCTAGAGCAAACCATTCCCTATGATCCCTACAACGTCCAGACCTTCAATGCGCTGGGCATTGTGTATCTGGTTAACGATGACCTCGCCGCTGCCGTTCTGACCCATACTTGGGCAAGCTGGCTAGAACCCAAAAACGAAATTCCTCACTATAACCTCAGCCTCGCCTATCAACGGCTGCAACAATTCCCTTGGGCGATCGCCTCTGCCCAAAAAGCCGCTGCACTAGAGCCTGATAATCCTCACCCCTGGGTGGCATTAGCGATCGCTCAGTGGGGAAAAGGCGAT
>CASBQM010000125.1 GCA_949127645.1 Synechococcales cyanobacterium PMM_0036 | reverse complement strand
GGTCAGGGTTAACCTTGGCGATCGAGTCTAGTGCCAGTTGACCGCTCTCTGCTTCCAAAACGTCGTAGCCTTCAATAGATAGCAAGGCAACGGCAGTAATACGGCTAGAGGGATGATCATCCACCACCAGAATTTTAGGTCTTTCAGAATTAAGGCAATTCACAAAATTTCTCGCTTAAATCCGTAGAGATCAATCTTTAAAAACACTGAGCCTATAGAGCCACTAAGCCTGTAGAGCCACTAAGCCTGTAGAGAAGACGCTGAGCTAGATGGGGATGAACACTTTACCTGAATAGCGCTTCAGGAATTGCAACTGATCAGTGTTACTAGTCAATGCCGCCGATCAAGCCTATGAATGTAATATTCCATACTTTTCTTAATATGTACGCAGGTTTGCCTACATCTATATCAGTATGATTAATCTCAGTGAGCAAGAGATCAGGTTTTTCACGGAGATTTGCTTAGCGCCATCCTTTAACTTTCCCATCCCCATTGGCAATTTGGTAAATACTACATAAATTGAATCCAACTGTCCTTGACGCTAGGCTACCTAAGCACTATCGGGTGTGTTGATGAAAATTTTCAGTTGCGTAAGGATTCAGATTCTTTTCTAAGAGTAGCCCCAGTCAAGCTTTCAAGAAATAATTCAACACATTGAAACACTCTTGAAGTCGGGACAAACTATGCAAGCCAGGAAACCAATAGCCAAGCGGTTTTTAGAGAAAATCAGGAGCAGGAAACTAAAGCATCTCATTGACTGAGCTTTGACTAGTGTGAGTCTACATGATGAATAAAAGCGTAAATAGTTCTGGTATATACTGCGACATAAGTAAGGAGTCTGTTGTTTCTGCAATGTGGCTCTATCAAAATTTGCAAGACTCGCAAGGAATAATTATTGACTGCCGATTCTCTCTAGCCGATCCTGATTTAGGACGGCAGCAGTATCAAAGCAGCCATATTCCAGGGGCGCACTATTTTGATCTGAACCAAGATTTATCGAGTCCGATCGAGCAACAAGGCGGACGGCATCCTCTGCCAAACCTAGCTCAGCTTGCAGAAAAATTGTCATCTGTAGGCGTAAAGTTTGGAGAGGTTGCCCAAGACGATCGCTCCTCCTGGGTCGTAGTCTATGACGACTCTCGTTTTGGGTTTGCAGCGCGGCTGTGGTGGCTGTTGCGATACATGGGCTTCGATCGCGTTGCGGTTCTAGACGGCGGCTGGAGCGGCTGGATGGCGGCTGGTTATCCGGTGACAGCAGAGATTCTTCTCTCCCGGTCTCAAACGCCGCAGCCCAAGACGTTTGAACTTCAACTGCGATCGCACTGGGTGGTGGATAGTGAAGCCGTGAAAAACCGCAAGGACTTGCCTAACGTAGCGCTGGTTGACTCACGGGAAGGGGAGCGATATCGCGGAGAGCGCGAGCCAATCGACCCGATCGCCGGACATATTCCAGGAGCGGTTAACTATCCTTGGCAAGAGGTAACCGATGCTCAGGGCTATTGCAGACCCGTTATTGAACAGCAGCAACGCTGGTCAGCTCTATCGCAATCTGAAGAAATTTTAGTGTACTGCGGTTCGGGGGTTACAGCCTGCGTCAATCTACTTTCTTTGGCGATCGCTGGCATTGATACAGGAAAGCTGTATGCCGGAAGCTGGAGCGATTGGTGTTCCCGACTGTAATACTTCCCTATAAGGCTTTCCTGTAAAGCGCTCTTAATAATGTGTTGCCGACCCCATGAAAGCGACCTGCCTTTCCAAAGACTAGCCTACGCTTTCACTAAACAAGCTCTCAAGCGCGATCGACCTGCCTGAGATAACTTTATTGGCTTGACTAAGCTAAATTGAGAGAGATTGCTAAACTAAAAGATTCATAATTCTAGAACTTGATTAGAATAACATTCTAACTTTTACCTTCTATTTTGATTTTTACCTTAATAGCCCTTAGGTTCTTTGGAAATTATCTAACCAACGATCTGCCTAGTTGATAATCTGCGGAGTGAATTGTCAAGTTTGAATCCCTTAGTTGAAATTTCTGCTAAAAATCTTAGGTCTAAAAATTCTATGTCGCCCTCCTCACTGAACCGTCTTTCAATCTTTGTAGACGGGAACAATATGTTCTACGCACAACAGAAGAATGGCTGGTTTTTTGATCCTCGAAGAGTTCTAGATCATTTCACGAGTGATGCAGAAGTGGCGCTGACGAATGCCTTTTGGTACACCGGATTAAAGGATCTGCAAGATCAGCGAGGCTTCAGAGATGCATTGATTAGCTTGGGCTACACGGTGCGCACCAAAATTTTGAAAGAGTACTATGACGACAGCTCAGGGCGAGTGTCGCAGAAGGCAAATTTAGATATTGAGATTGTGGTGGATATGTTTAATACCGTCGATCAATACGATCGCGTGATTCTATTTAGCGGAGACGGTGACTTTGAACGGGCGATCGAGCTGCTGCGCGGAAAAAACACGCACATTACCGTTGTTTCTACCGAAGGCATGATTGCCAGAGAGCTGCGGAACGCCACCGATCGCTACATTGATCTCAACGATATTCGTGAACATATTGAAAAGATAGATGGTCTCTAATTCCTCATTTACCCAGACTTCTGCCCAGACTTCCACCCAGATGGCTACCAGGATTTCACCTTCTATCAAAATCGCTATAGTGGGCGATGTCCATGATTTATGGGATAGTCAGGATGAAGCAGCTCTGAAGCATTTAGGAGTCGATTTGGTGCTGCTGGTGGGCGACTTTGGCAATGAGGCGATCGAGGTCGTGCGGGCAATTGCTAATCTTGACCTGCCCAAGGCTGTGGTTCTGGGCAATCATGATGCTTGGTACACCGCCACAGACTGGGGCAAAAAGCAGCGTGCCCCTGTAGAAAACGGCGTACAGAAGCAGCTTGACCTGCTGGGAGCAGCCCATGTGGGGTATGGCAAGCTGGATTTTCCAGATTTAGAAATCAGCGTAGTCGGCGGTCGCCCCTTTAGCTGGGGTGGCTCACACTGGAAGCATGAGGGATTTTACAAAGCCTGGTTTGGGGTAACTAGCCTTCAGGAATCGACGGCAAAAATTGTTGAGGCAGCAAGCAAGGCAACCTGCGACACGGTTATTTTTATAGGTCACTGTGGTCCTTCGGGATTAGGTGACGCGCCGGAAGATTTGTGCGGCAAAGACTGGAAGCCGATCGGCGGCGATCATGGCGATCCAGATTTGGCAGAGGCGATCGCTCAAACCCGTGCCTTGGGCAAAAACATTCCGCTCGTTGCCTTTGGGCATATGCACCACAATTTGCGCCATACCAAAGATCGGTTGCGCGAAATGAGCGCCATGCAGAATGGCACGGTTTACCTCAACGCTGCCAGCGTTCCTCGCATCCGGGATACAGAGCAGGGCAAAATCCGCAACTTCTCTCTGGTAACGCTGGAGTCAGGTGTGGTGACTCAGGCATCGCTGGTGTGGCTGGATGCGAATTTTGCGATCGAATCAGAGGCTATCCTGTACGAGAGTGTTAGCTCAGCTAATTCAGCCGCATATCGCTGAGGAATAGAGCCATTAAAACACCGCCAATGAACCCAAACAGATGCGCTGTCCAGCCGGTTCTGGGCGATCGACTTATAGGCAGTATCTGAGATTCATTGTGCTTATTTCCCGTAATTTTCCACGCGTCTCGAAGACCAATAATTAGCGCTAGCAGTAAAGCAATCCAGCTTCCAGAAACAATGCCATACATCAGCACAAATCCACGGTAGCCATAAGTTATGCCGCTTGCCCCGACCCCATAGCTCGTGGGGGGCCAAATAGCCAAGCTCCTAGCCCGCTAATGATCGCAGTAGCGATCGTCACTACATAAAAAAGGTGAATGCCCTGCATCAAGATAAACCAACCCAGCAGTAGAAATGCTTGGGTATTGCCCGTGAGATGTCTGTAGTCAGCATGCAGCAGGGGAGACAGAGGAATGCAGACTAACCCCCAAAGGCTTCTAGGACGACGACCAAAAGCAGCGTTGAGTCGTCCGCCAAAAATG
>CASBQM010000124.1 GCA_949127645.1 Synechococcales cyanobacterium PMM_0036 | reverse complement strand
ATTTGTCTAGTAGGGGAGCGAGGGATTGCAGCGAAGGATAAAACTTGAGTAAAGGCTGAATCTGTTCTAATGCCGCCAGATTGACAAACTCGTTCTCAAACGTGATGACATCACAGGCTAGCCTTGCGGTTGCCCCTGCATCATCAATAGCGGCAAAGAGGACTTGGGTGGCGATCGCTACCGCCGGGTCATTTTGAGAAGGCGTTTGAATGACCAGATCAATCCCTAGCTTTTGTGCCGCCTCTGCCATCATCCATGCCAACTGTCCGCCGCCAATGACTCCTACTCGCACCTGTCTTTCCATTGGCTTGATTAACGACATCCCAACGACTCTTGTGTATCCACTCCAGTTTTAGAATTAACCCCACTTGCCCGTTGACACAACTGCTTCACCTGCGCTCTATCCAAAATGGCATCGCTAAAATCAGCTCCGGTAATGTCTACATCCTGGAAGGTCGATCGGAGCAAAATCGCTTCCGTGAAGACCGCATCGCTGAGATTAGATCCGGTAAACTTCACCTGATCCACCATGGCGTTTGTGAAATCTGCGCCCCGAAAGTTTGCTTTCGTCATCACTGAAGCGCTGAA
This sequence comes from Synechococcales cyanobacterium PMM_0036, assembly GCA_949127645.1. Lineage (GTDB taxonomy): Bacteria > Cyanobacteriota > Cyanobacteriia > Elainellales > Elainellaceae > Drouetiella. The sequence continues at coordinate 6,193 of CASBQM010000124.1, read as the reverse complement.
TACCGTGCCTCGCACATCTGCATGGGAAAAATTGGTTAATTCTAAATTGGCGTTAGAAAACTCGGAACCCTGCAACTCCTGCCCCGAAAAATCCTGCCCTCGCAAGTCGGCATTGCTATAGGACATCGGTACTGTCCAGTCTGCCCAAGCAGTCGGCGCATAGAGGAGAATGACGATCGCCATCCCCAACGCCATGATTCGCCCTAGCGATCGCTGCCAAACCATAAGAACTTAGCCTGAATCCAGGTCAAACGAAAGAACTCTCTTTATCTTGACGCATTCTGAGCTTAATCTTTAGCCAGTGCGCATGGGGATCTCGATCGCGGGGAGCAAACCAGATTAACTCAACAACTTAACCGTCCGGACTATCTTCAGTAAAGCCGAAATAATGAAATAAGCGTCTGTAAAAAATGGAAGAGTATCAGCCTCTTGGCGCACAGCTTTGGTTATTGGATATCGCTCAGCTCTTCAAGATCAGAGTCATAGCTTGTCTACTAGCAGATGGCTCTTTTAGAAAATTATTGGAGCAACATCAGATCACTGTTAAAGTTCTTACTCATCAAACGATTCAAGTTTGCAAAGATAGTAACCTCCCGCAAGGATTAGGCAGCTTAGCGCAACTGGTGCCATTCATTTATCAAGTTACTCAACTCAGCCGTGAGTATGATTTGATTTACGCCAACACCCAAAAAGCTCCAGTGGTGGGCGCGATCGCCTCTGTTTTCAGCCGTCGTCCTTTGATCTACCATCTGCATGACATCGTTTCACTTGAACACTTCAGCGAAGTCAATCGCCAGCTGATTGTGACAATGGCAAATTGCTTTGCATCTTTAGTAATTGCCAATTCTAAAGCCTCTCAAAAAGCATTTGCAGAGGCTAAAGGACGAGTAGATTTAACGGAAGTGGGCTACAACGGATTTGCACCTGGTTCTTACATAAACCATTAGGCAGAAGCTTTGCAACTGAGACAAACCCTTGAGATCGATCGCCAGTTTGTTATGGGTCACTTTAGTTGGCTGTCGCCCTGAAAAGGGCAGCATATTTTGATTGAAGCGTTGAAGCGCTGCTCAGAAGATGTGACGGCTTTATTTGTCGGCGATGCCTTATTTGGAGAACAGGCTTATGTCCAACAACTGCATCGTCAAGTGACCCAATTAGGGCTAGAAAACCGGGTTCGATTTATCGGATTCCGCATGGACACAATCGAGATTTCTAAACAGGAGAACGGTATTTATAAATGTCCAATTGGCAATTGGACGATCGGAATGCAGTCAAACAGCTATTTCTTTGGACACCCCACTTGGAGAGAAGAATATTTTCAAAGAACTCATCGAAGTGAAGCCTTTAACTCACGATGGCAAAAAGCCTGTGGAAGTTGAGATCACAAAACTGTAGTCGATATCGGCTGTGGTCCCGGCAATGCCTGTGCTACATTAGGCGGCTCACCTAGCCTTCTCATTGGCGTAGGTATTTCTCAAGGTGCATTAGAAAAAGCACAGCAAATGGACAACTGGGGCAAGCCCCCCGGAGAGTCAGGATATGCCAGAAATTATCTGAAATTAATCCCAATTCTAAATCAGCAGCTCAGTCAATTATGTGTATTGCTGAGCGATCGCCCATGGCTTTATCTAGTCTCACCGATGTTATCCCTGAGAGCTTAAATCTGTAGCTAGTTCTATCCCTCTCTGTAAAATTCTCTGGGCAGATTCCTGTAACTGATTATTTTCACCCCAGTATCTTGTATTCTCTAACATCCATCCCATAGCTGCCCTAATCTTTCACCATCACTGAAATTATAGTTTCATTAGACGGGGGTAGGTTTAAGATTATCTCTGTTGAGGAACTTGCTGAAGTAAAAGAGAAGGGTATCATCTTTTCAAGGATGACCCTCTTTTTCATTGCCCGTCAGCTACAGCCCCATTTACTGCAAAATTTACTGTGATTCCCCTACCTGTCTTGTTCTCTCCTGTCTCTCAACTCCTGATGGTTGAAGCTAACCCGATTCTGGGTAGCACTTGGATTGATTTAAGTATCCTGGTTTTGATGCTAGCCATGTCTGCCCTCTTTTCAGGATCAGAAACCGCTATTACTGCATTAGACAACCTGAAGCTCCGAGCCTTAATTAAAGAGCAGGGCAATCCCAGTGGCATTTTCCCTTTAGTCCTAGAAAACCGAACGCGGTTCATTACCACACTGCTGATTGGCAACAATTTAGTCAATAATTTCTCGGCAATTTTGACTAGCAACCTATTTGCAATTTGGTTTGGCAGCAACGAATCAATTCTGGCGGCAACGCTGGTAGTGACGATACTGGTGCTGATTTTTGGTGAAATTACGCCCAAATCCCTGGCTATCAACAACGTTATGCCTATATTTAAGACAGTGGTGCGACCGATTTACTGGCTGTCGAGGGTGCTGTCCTGGTTGGGGATTATTTATTTGCTAGAGGCGATCGCCCAGGTCGCTATTCGGGCGTTTGGTAATTCTAATCAGCAGGGAGAATCCGTCAATGATCTTCAGCTCATGATTGATATTTTGGGGGGCAAAGGGCAGCTTGACCTAGACAAGCGGCAGTTGCTTAATAAGGCTCTAATGCTCGATCGTCTGACTGCATATGACGTTGTTAAGCCTAGAGTAGATATGCGCACCATTTCCCAGGAGGCAACGCTGCAAAATCTGGTGGATTTGTGTCTGGAGACAGGCTATTCTCGAATTCCCGTTCAGGAAGAATCTAAAGATGAAATCATCGGAATTGTGCATCTCAAACGAGCGCTTCAGGCACTCAAAACTGTGCGAGCAGAAGGACGTGAAACCGCTCCGGTGACGATGGCAATGGATGCGCCTGTATTTGTCCCTGAGGTAAAGCGTGTCACTGATTTGTTGAAGGAGATGCTGCAACAGCGACTGCATCTAGCGATCGTTGTCGATGAGTATGGCGGCACGGTCGGGCTGCTCACCCTAGAGGATATTTTAGAAGAGCTGGTCGGAGAAATTTATGACGAGAGTGATTTCCCTTCACGTCACTATCGCAGTCTAAATGCGCCTAGGAGCCAGCAGCGTCCCCACTGGACTTAGGAACTCGGCATCACGTTTATGAAAAAGTTATACAAAAATATTGGGATTCTTCTTACCATCCTCAGTTTAGCCATGCTACGATGGGTGACTGTGGAACAAGCGGGTCGATGCCCGAGTGGTTAATGGGGGCGGACTGTAAATCCGCTGGCTACGCCTACGCTGGTTCAAATCCAGCTCGGCCCATCCACATTTAGGCTGCGAGTTTTACCTATTGTGTCTTAAGTAAGTTAAACTTACTCTAGAATAACAGGTACGAACTCAAAGCTGTTTTTGCCCGTGTGGCTCAGTGGTAGAGCACACCCTTGGTAAGGGTGAGGTCATGAGTTCAATCCTCATCACGGGCTTACAATGAAAGTATTTCTGGTCAAGGCTTCAACGGCTTTTCACTAAGGCTTCTGTAGTGGTACGTTCTGAGTCACCTACGACAACCTAGGACAGGTCTACCCTATCTATGCCCTTAGAATTGGTATTAAATTGGTATCTAGCGAGGGCGTATGGGGGAAAAATCACAGCATGGCACAGTTGTTGTAGGTCTCTGTAACGGTAGGCTGCGTCTGCGGTGGAGCTACCAAGGCAAGCGGTACTGTCTACCACTTGGACTACCCGACAGTAAAGTAAACCGCATCGTATCTCAAGGTAAAGCTGCAATTATTGAGGCTGACTTATTCACTGGAAACTTTGACCAAACGTTAACTAAATACAAACCACAACGGCAGCAATCATTATCAAATCTATCAATTCAAGAGTTATTGCGGCAATTCACAGAATACAAGCGGCGCAGCCTGGAGACTCAATCGCTTAGTAAATTCAAGGCATTGCGAAAGCCGATTGCAGATTTTTTTGGTGAGAAGGCTGTGGTATCTATTGATGAAGAATCCGCCGACGACTTTAGGTTTTATCTTTCATAGACATTAAAGCCTGCTACCCAACGGGAACGGCTCACAACTTTAAACGCCTGCTGGAAGTGGGCGTTTAAGAAGCAGCTAGTTACTCAAAATCCTTGGACAGAATCTTTAAGACGGGTGAAAGTACCGCCATCACAGAAACCTCGCCCGTTTACCGTTATAGAGATGCGGTTGATTTTAAGCGAGTTTAGAGATGATCGCTACTATGCCTACTATGCTGATTTCGTAGAGTTCCTTCTATCTACAGGATGCCGTATCGGTGAGGCAATCGCTCTGCAGTGGAAGCATTTAAACGATGATTGCTCAAAGATCTGGATCGGTGAAAATATCTCTCGGGGCGGCATACGCAACGCAACCAAGACAAATCGAGCGCGCCAGTTTAAGCTAACCTCGAAATTGCAACAACTGCTGTTGCAACGTCGCCCCGCCCAGTGGACAGAGGATACTTTAGTCTTTCCAGCTCGAAAGGGTGGCACAATGGACGATCACGCCTTTTGTAACCGTGCATGGCTATCAGTGCTGGCTAAAACGGCTATTGAATACCGCTGTCCTTACAACTGCCGACATACCTTCATCTCTCACTCGCTGGCTAAGGGACTCTCACCAATGTTGATTGCAGAGATAACTGGTCATGACCCAGAGGTTTTGTTCAAGCACTATGCTGCTGATATTCAGGGCGGACTTCAGTTACTAGAACTGATGTAAGTACATAGTTATAACTATGACTATGCACTTAGCAGTAAAACATCCGCAACATTAACAATTCCTACCTAAAGCTTGGTTCAGCAAGCTCGGGGCTGTTGATGTGATATCAACAAACCTCAACAGAAATTTGAACGTTTTGCCTGAAAGGCTTGCTATGACTAGACATTGATGCTGTTGATGTCACATCAACAATTTTTAGAGTCAGCCCCTTGATCGATTCATTCAGTAAATGCTCTGAACCGCTCACCCAGTTCTAACGCTAGAGCTTTGGATTAATGTTAAAGCTCTATAGCTGTTCCCAGGGAGCCACCTGTTTACGTGTAAGTCAAAACAGCTTGGCAACGGATCATGGCGCTCGACCACTACTAAGAGCAGCCTAAAGCAACAAGTAGAAGACTAGCTTTGGAAGAACCTAATGGCGAACTATTGAGAATTAATTGTATACCTTTAAAACTAACGCCTCCTTCCTCGGCGAACACTAGATGCCCGACCACCACAACGATGCCCTCGACTGTCAAGATCATCTGAGCTAACGCAGCGACCTGAACTGCTTGAGGATCTGGATGGGGCAAGGTTATACGTCGTTGTATCCGAAACAGATAGCTCTGGGCTAGGTTGACTTCTGACTTCAGTTGTATTGAGAAGAACAAAATCACTACGTACCCACCCTTCAGCTTTTGAGACAAAAGAGACTCGGTACCAACTCTGCCCATCGTTACCTTGCTTTTTACCTTCGATAACAACAGCATCCCCTGCATATCCAGGTGGCGAACGTATGCTTGGGCGTTAGCATCGTCTCTTATACGGATTGAGGAACCTGGAACTTTCGATATAAGCACTCTGGAGTGCCGAAATCCTACCTCGATGCTCTGAGTGGATATGCTTTCATGTGGCTTAGGGGAAGCTTGCAGTCCAGCAGCTTCTTTAAGATCCGTTGCAGTTGTGGGGGAGCCAACCTCACCGCTTACAGCTTGAGCGAATGCATCAGCTCTTTGGCGGTTGGTGAAACTTGCTACTTGTACCGATCGAATGCCTGAGTCCTTCCGAGTGGTTAGAATGCTGTCGTCACAGAACTGGGCGCGGATTTGTGCCACATCTCCACCATTAATGAATATGGGATACCAAGTGTCATTCTCACCTGTTGGTTGGTCGCCGCAGGTAGGTTGAGGGAATTGGAAAGTATCTGTCTGTGGTTGAGGTGCTGATGGGGAAGAGGCAGCGCCGACTGGAGAAAAAACTTCAGAACTAGCTTGGCTGACTAGACTTGGCTCAGATGTCTGTTCAGCACTAGATGAACATCCAGTCACAACGCTTAAGAGAAGTAAAGCTGGTAATAATACCTTTAAAGGATCAGTACTATTTGTCATGTGAAAGTAGAACTTGTTGTAGGCTCAGTGTTCTCTTAATGCGCCAGTCAAATAATATAGCGGTTTTCGACTCAATACGATACACTAAAAGACACTGATAATGGTAGGGCTACTCATTTATGAAAGCGTATTCAGTTGATT
>CASBQM010000123.1 GCA_949127645.1 Synechococcales cyanobacterium PMM_0036 | reverse complement strand
CACTACCGCCAAATAGTCTCGACGAGCGGTTTTGGCTTTGAACTGAGCCTGTAGATGCCGATGTGCCAGATCGGTTTTGGCAACAGCGATCGCCCCACTCGTGTCTTTATCTAGCCGATGCACAATGCCGGGGCGCTGCACACCCCCAATGCCCGCCAGATCACCACAGTGCGCCAGCAGCGCATTCACTAACGTGCCGCCCTCATGACCCGGAGCAGGATGCACCACCAGACCGATCGGCTTATTGAGAATAATTAAATGCTCGTCTTCATAAAGAATTTCTAGGGGAATCGCCTCGGGCTGCAAATCCAGCGGCTCAGCATCAGGAACCGTCACAAAAATGCGATCGCCCTCCTGCACCGTCACTTTTTTGGAGAGACACACCTGCCCGTTCACCTGAATTTGCCCCTGCTCGATCAACTTCTGGATGCGCGATCGAGACAAATCGGGCACCTGTTCGGCAAGATAGCGATCGATCCGCGCCCCTGACTCGATCTGTGAAGGTTCAACCTTTAAGGGTTCAAATTTCAAGCCAACTTCTAACTCAATGCTGCTGCTCACCGATCGTCTGCCCTCTGAAATCCTGTCATACTTGTCTCTTGATCGCGCTTAATTTTTCTGCGATCGTTTCCTATATTTCATGATATCTTTACATCTTGAGCATTCATCGCTGTATTGGCATACAAGAGTTGAGTGCTACAATGCAGGGATCAGTCCTTTCGAGACAAGAATGCATGAAATCGGCAGAGTCTGTCCCACCGGAGGTTGTGCAACAGGTTGCTGAGTATTTCAGCGTATTGGGTGAACCCATGCGACTTCGCATTCTCAACTTGTTACGCGATGGCGAGAAATGCGTTCAGGATTTGGTAGAGGCAACGGCAACCAGTCAGGCGAATGTTTCTAAACACCTCAAGGTGATGCTGCAAGCGGGCATTCTTTGCCGTCGGAGCGAGGGCACTTCGGCTTACTACAGCGTCGATGATGGTCTCAGCTTTGAGCTATGTAATTTGGTGTGCGATCGAATTGCCACTCGCATTGAAGAGCAAGCTAAGCACTTTCGAGCCTTTAGCATTGCCGGAAAGGACTAAAGCTCCGTCAACTTTTCATGAGTCCATCGTGCCTCAGTAAAGCTGTGACTTGGGAGCGAGATTCATTCTAAACTCTAAAATCTAGAGCTAAAGCTGAAAATTCTGCTCAAAGCTCTCGCGGGTCATGGGTTGGTCGATGATTAAGCCTTCACCTCCCAAGACATCTAGCGGCTTGCCATTCACAGAAATCCAGACTTTTGCCGTGGGGTCAAGCGTTGTTGCAGTATAGACCACCTGACCCAATCTGCCCGTCATCGAGGTGCTGCCGCCACCCGACATGAATTCGGGAGATAGATCAATATGCACTCCATCAGTCTTAACTTCCAGCTTGCGGAGGCTAGTCTGGTCAGGAATAGCAGAGGCAAGGACGGGATCAGTAGGCTTTTTCAATACCTGCTCAAAGGCAGCTTTTAGCAAATCATCGGGCGGTTGAGCGCTGAGATTGACAGATGTTGCAGCGACTTTAATCTGGTTATCGCTAGTCTTGAGCCAGTAAACCTGCACCTTCTTGTCAGCGATCGCTTCAGGACTCGCCTGTAACCCAGGATTTTGTGAGATCGGGTGTTGCAAGACAGGATTTTGTAAAGCAGAATTTTGTGAAACAGAAACCTGCGGCTGCGTAATCTGAGGATTGGCAAAAGCCGAAGACTTTGTTGTAGAAGCGCTAATGGGTGCCGAAGGATGCTGCCATGTCCACCAGGCAACCGCTCCCCCTGCGGTTAGAGCAACGGTTGAAATTCCTATAAAAAGCCCTAAAGGAATGAAGCGTGAGGGCTTAGGTGATGGCTTAGGCACAGGTGAAGACGAATGGTCTTGCATGAGAGACCTCATTGAGAGAAATCTAAAAAGAGAGAAATCCGAAAAACTGAGTGTAGAGAAGAAACCTCCTGACCTCCCGTCATGGGAGGTCAGGATAGTGATGGACACATGAATAGGATGAACTACACTGCCTGTTTGCTCCATTCCAGAAACAAATTTTTGGAGACTAAGGAACTTGAAATTGAAAAACTTGGGTCAATCAGAATAAATCCAGCCAGAACCACAGTATTGTCTTGCGTCTTTAGGCTCAAGATTCGTGCAGTAATGCCGGAAGCTTGAAAGCGCTGTAAATCGAAATATTGACTCAGACCTCCAGTCAGGATAGCGATGAGCTGAGGCGGGATCGCCTGATCATTGAGGCGAACAGTAGGCTCAACTAACTGCATCTGTCGCCCCGACAGAATTTGAAGACCTGTCTCTACGATAATTCTATCCTGATGTCGGGTTTGTTGCCCTTGAAGCGTTGCCTGAATCCGAAAACGGCTGTCTGGCAAAAATTCAATCTGAGGGTTGACCAAATCGAATTTTTCTGAGGAATTGCCTGAGCTGCTGAGAAAGTTAAGGCTTAAATTGCGAAACTGTTTGGCGATCGCCTCCGATTGCAACGCTTTGTTCATATCTTCCTGGTTTAGCACCAGCTTTACACCTGCCTGAAGGGAGGCATCCAGCCGAGGCTTATTGGTTTGCAGACTGGCGAGATTGAGGGCGATCGGGTCTGTTTCCACTTCCAGAGCCGCAATTCGCACTCCGGCAACAGGATAAATCCCCCGTCCGGCAATTCGGATGCGATCGGCTCT
>CASBQM010000122.1 GCA_949127645.1 Synechococcales cyanobacterium PMM_0036 | reverse complement strand
GAGCTAGCAGTCGATGTCGGTGCTAATATCGGTTACATGACTGCGGTGCTAGCTGCCCGCATTGCCTCGATCCCTGGTGGTTCCGTGCATGCATTTGAAGCTCATCCAGAAATATTTCAAGAGCTAAAATATAATGTCGCTCGATGGCAAAAGCAAGTGCCAAACATTAATCTGAACATTGAACATATAGCTATTTCAGACAAAAGAGGAACAGTAACACTTGTAATTCCAGATGCTTTTGAGAATAATCGAGGTCTTGCTTCTGTTGTAAACCAAAATGATTCTTTCAATCTCCCTGAATCAACCAATTTGAAGACGCTAATTGTAGAATCAGTTACTTTAGATGAATTATTTCCGGCTCCCCAAAAAATTGGTGTTCTAAAATTGGATGTAGAAGGGCATGAACTCCAGGTACTTCAAGGTGCAGATAGGTTGCTAAAAGAACAGAGGGTGCGTGATTGTGTCTTTGAAGAACATGGTGAATACCCTACAGAAGTGACTAGATTTTTTGAAAAGATGGGGTATAGCATCTTTCGCATTCAACGACAGTTTTTCAAACCAGTTCTTTTAGCACCAGATTCTAAGATTGCACGGACTAAATGGTTACCGACAAGCTTTCTTGCTACAAGGCAGCAAGACCGTGCAATCGATCGTTTCAAAAAAAGAGGTTGGCAAGTTTTGAATGCGAAGCAAATAAATGTCTCTGAGGTTAATAGCACAATTTCGTAGGAAACGCCATCAGGAAAATAATGCTAAAAACAGCCCAGAAATTGCCTCGTTCAGGCCCGATTACCACCCAAATAGGATGGACATGGATTCACACCTTCATCCTGGTGGAGCTGGTTTTTCAGTTGTTGCTGTTGTCTCCTACATTTGGCGCACTACGGATACCGATGCGTATTGCTCCGTTCGCCTTTAGTCTTTTGCTGATGGCAGGGCTGCGCGGAAATGGACCTAAGCATCCTGCTACTAAAGCAGCGATCGCGGTAATGGTAATTCTGGCAATATCTTTGTTTCTTCACCCCTTTACAAATAGTATTTTATCGGGTGCAGCACAAAACGCTATTTACGCAGCTATTCTAGGGCCTCTGATATGGGTTCAACGTTTAAAAATTACGCCTACTGGTTTTAAATGGCTAATTTTTCTAATGTGGGGCTTCCAGACTATAAGTTCTATTTTTGGCGTGTTGCAGGTGTACTTTCCAGGTCAGTTTCAGCCTGCCCTTTCCACAACGATTCAAAATTCTGTATATGGGGGGGAAAATTTAACTATTAAATTGGCTGACGGTAGCAGCGTATTCAGACCAATGGGTTTAACTGATGTACCTGGCGGAGCCGCAAGCGCTGGTTTATATGCCATGCTGTTCGGTGTTGGCATTGCACTCCGGGAGCGAAACCCAATTTTACAGGTTGCCTGCGTGGGTAGCGCTGCAATTGGTCTTTTCTGTATCTACCTCTCTCAAATCCGTGCTATTTTGGTATTTGCTGCCATTTGCCTGATCTGTCTGGCAGTAGTATTGGCTAGGAAAGGTCAATTTGGGCGACTGACTGCGCTGATTATAGGCGGTAGTGCGCTGGTTATGGCAACTTTTACCTGGGCAGTAGCTGTTGGGGGGGAATCGACAGTCGCACGAATTTTTACCTTATTTGACGATCGCGCTGATAATGTGTACTACGAACATCGGGGTCATTTTTTGGAGGATACCTTAAACTCCATCCCTGAATATTTCCTAGGGGCAGGTTTGGGGCGCTGGGGGACGATGTTTGGCTACTTTGGTGACAAGGAAAACCCATTAAGTCAGCCTCTATGGGCAGAAATCCAATGGACTGGATGGCTCTATGACGGTGGAGTGCCGTTGATGATTGCCTACGTTGTAGCGCTTTTCTTCGCGTGTCGCACTGCTTGGCAAATAGCTATGAGTCAGCAATTAAGTGAGTTTACGATCTGGGGCGGGTTGATTTTTGCCTACAACATCGCTGCTGTTGCGCTAACTTTCAGTTATCCACTCTTCAACAGTCAAGGCGGAATGGAATTCTGGCTACTAAATACCTCGCTGTTTGTTGCTGCCTACCAGGAGTGGTTGCAAAATCGTAAACGTAGCCCGAGGGTGACGTGATGAAATCTTATTTACTCGTAACTGGTGATTTTGTCAAGACGGGTGGGATGGACAGGGCGAATTTTGCCTTAGCCGATTACCTGGCAAGGCGAGGCGATCGAGTGCATCTGGTTGCCCATCGTGTTGCCCCAGAGTTGTTAGCTCAACCTAATGTCACGTTTCATCGGGTACCAAAGGTGGCTAATTCTTATTTACTCAGTAGTCCTTTATTCGACTGGATGGGACGTTTCCAGGCAAAGGGGGTAACCAGAACTGGCGGACGGGTACTGGTAAATGGCGGTAATTGCCAATGGGGGGATGTCAATTGGGTGCATTATGTTCACGCCGCTTATAAACCTGAGAGTCGGGCTGGGCGGCTTCATCAGCTTAAGCGTTCTGTTTCTCATCGGCTGTTTTTAGGCGCAGAACGACAGGCTTTGCAATCGGCTCGGGTGATTATTGTTAATTCTGAGCGGACTAAACGGGATTTGGTTGATCGATTAGCGATCGCTCCCGAGCAAATCCACACGGTATATTATGGTATAGATCCCCAAGAATTCTACCCGGCGAGCCCGAACGAGCGTACTGAACTCCGTCACCAGTTGGGGTGGGTTCCGGAAAAGCCGATTGTGGTTTTTATTGGTGCTTTAGGCGATCGTCGTAAAGGATTTGATACACTATTTTTAGCTTGGCAACAGTTGTGTGCTGACGTTTATTGGAATGCTGATTTGGTGGTGGTAGGTACTGGTGCAGAGCTTCCGCTGTGGCAGAGTCGTGCTGTTGAAGCGAGGATTGCTTCCCGCATCCATTTTCTAGGCTTCCGTCAGGATGTACCAAGGCTGCTAAGAGCAGCAGATTGTCTAGTTGCTCCTACCCGTTACGAAGCCTATGGTTTAGGGGTACATGAAGCCCTCTGCAGTGGTTTAGCTGCTTTAGTTAGTGCTAGGGCTGGTGTTGCCGAACGTTATCCGAGCCAACTAGGTGACTTGTTACTCCCCGATTCCGACGATGCTACTGAGCTGGCAGCACGACTGCGGCGCTGGCGAGAGACTATCGACCAATCCAGCAAGTTAGTGAATTCCCTTTCAAACAAGTTGCGAAATTATACTTGGGACAACATGGCAGAAAAAATCTTGGATTTAATTATAGCAGGGAGTGATAAAAATGGGTGATCTCGAACAACCCGTTGTTCCATTGATTAACTTGAGTATTTCGTTTAAAAAAGTTTTTCTAGAAGTTTGCAGTAAAGGATACTCCGTACTAAATCGTACTCCTCTGCAAAATTCCGATAATTTCAACCTTTGGCAGTATGGTTCTGGTCATCCTCCAAGCTCCTTGGCTGCAGGTAGATACCGATTATTAAAGACTTTAGAGATTGCTCAAAGCTTACAACCCAAAAGTATTTTAGATGTCGCTGGAGCAGGAGGGTTCACTGGGGCATGTCTATACGAAACTGGCAGAAGAGTTGTAGTTAATGACTTGAGGGTTTTAGAAGATGAGGTACAAAAATGGCTTCCAGGTAAGAAAATTGAAACAGCCTGGGGTAACTTTTTTGACCTTAAACCAGAGTCTTTAGGACACTTTGACCTAGTGATGGCATGTGAGGTTATAGAGCACGTAGCTTATGGCGCTCGAATGATTAATCACTTGAAGCAATTTGTATCTCCAGGAGGCTCCCTACTTTTAACTACACCCAATGGTGCTTATTTTCGCTCAAAACTACCAACTTATTCACAAATTAGCGATTTCAGTATGTTGGAAAACGACCAATTCAAACCGGATGGAGATGGTCATTTGTACTTGTACACTCCCGATGAAATACATGACTTACTCAAGACATTAGGTTTAAAAGATATCTCTATTGACTTATCGATAACGCCATTATTATCGGGTAACATGGGTCTGCGATTACTACCTTATTCTCAATTCCTAACTCCTATGTACTACAACCTAGATAGATGGTTAAAAAAATAGGTAGAAGATCACAAGCAAAGTTTTGTCTGCAAATGATAGTTGTTGCAAAAGTTGACTAAGACTAGGATTTATTGGGATTTGTATGAACCTGATATAAATGAAAGTAACTGGATTAATTTGTGAGGTGCAATGATGCAAGTTGAAAAAAAACTAATGAAATTGTGTCCAAAATCAGTGCGCATTCCAGTCAAGTACCACTATCAAAAAGTAAGAAAAAGACTGGAAAAAGAAATTTTATATCTTGATAAGCTATTGATGGATGGTAAACGAGCAATTGATATTGGAGCAAATGAGGGGCTCTATAGTTATGCCCTGTCTAAAATATGTGAAGTAGTAGAAGCATTTGAGCCCCAATCCTGGTGTACTGAGGCAATTATTGATTATAGTGAAGCACATGGAAGAAATATAAATGTGTACAATGTGGGTTTATCCAACTTCAATGGCTCGTTAAATTTATATATTCCTAGTAAGGATGATTCTGACTCTGGTTTAGTTACCGGATTAGCTAGCTTCAGAGAGATGGAGGATATCAAGCATTGCGTGCTAGTTTTGCATCGAGCGAATCTTGTCGACCAACCCGGCGGGCCAGACCTTGCCCTCGTACGGCTTGTGTACGTCCTTGAACGCTTCGCGGAAAGCTGCGATGTCCGGCACCACGTAGGTGACCCCGGCTTTTTTCAATTCCTCGATGCCGTTGCGATCGATTTCCTCGCCCAGCCGCGTTGCCACCAATCCGCCCTCGTTGGCAGCGCGTTTGAAGATCTCGCGATCAGCGGGCGTCATCGTTGCCCACAGCTTGTCCGACACGTACCACGTCGCCAGTTCATAGCAATGACTGGTTGCTGACCAATATTTGGCAACTTCGTGCCATTTGAAGGACAACGACAGGTCGAAACCGTTGTC
>CASBQM010000121.1 GCA_949127645.1 Synechococcales cyanobacterium PMM_0036 | reverse complement strand
GTAATGTCTATTGATCCATTGATTGTGCAAAGATGATCGTCGGTTATCGTATATTGATAATTTCCGGCAACAACTCCTGTGATGGAATTTGTTGTGGCTCCATTGCTCCAACTATAAACATAGGGGCCTGTACCACCAGCAGTAGTTAGTGTAGCACCTCCGTTAAGATTGCTGTTGCAATCTACATTCGATACAGTAACATTTGTGGAAAGCGGTGCTTGTGGTTGTTCGAGCATAACTGTTTCATCATAAACACAACCATGTGCATCAATCACATTTAATGTATAAGTTCCTGCAGCGAGATTTGCAATATTTTCTTGAGCGCTCTGACTATTCCATGAGATAGAATAATTGGGTGTTCCTCCGCTAATCACACTGGTAATGCTTCCTGTCAGATCACCATAACATGCTGGGTTCGTTAATTGGATAGCAGCAGTTAACAGCGCTTGTTGACCTTCAACAATGATCGATTGTGATTGAGAACATCCGTTAGCATCTGTAACTGTTACATCATAAGTTCCTGCAGTTAATCCGAGAAGATCTTCTGATGTGGCACCGGTATTCCAGTTGATAGCATAGTTGGCCGTTCCACCATTAATGGAAAGATCGATAGTACCTGTTGAATCTCCGAAGCACTGTGAGTTGCTTACTACATTAGTTACTCCAAGTACAGCAGCTGGCTGATTTACGGATCCATTATAAGTGGTAGTACAACCATTTATATCCGTGATGAGCACTGAATAATTTCCCGCAGGAATAGTAGTTCTGTCTTCTGTAATCGCTCCGTCATTCCAATTATAACTATAAGGAATAGTTCCACCTAACACTTCTATGTTAATAGCACCTGTTTGATCAGCATGACATAAAACATGCGTTACAGTTCCGGTAGAGCTTAATGTCGCAGCTGCATAGGCAATGGTATAACTTCCACTCGCCGTACAACCTTGAGCATCGGTTACTGATAAGCTATAGGTTCCAGGATTTAATCCTGTGAGATCTTCTGATTGATTGCCATCATTCCATAAGTAAGTATAAGGAGCAGTACCTCCTGTAACAGTGATGGCAATTGCTCCATCCTGTACATCATGACAATTTAATTGTGTGAGTTCAGCTTGAATATTCAAGGAAGCGGTAGGTTGATTTACGGTTGCAGCGTTGCTTGCCTGACATCCATTTGCATCCGTTATTTGTACTGTATAGTTACCCGAATTTAAATTCGTGATATCTTCAGAAGAAGCACCGTTACTCCAGTTAAAAGTGTAAGGCGTAGTTCCTCCGGAAGGGGTTAAATCAATTGTTCCACTAGCATTACCATTACAAGCCACATTGATTACTGTAGTTGTTGAACTTAATACTGCTAAAGGCTGAGTTACAAAAAGTGTATTTAATAATATACATCCATTAACATCAGTTACAGTAACGGTATAAGCTCCTGCTGTGAGGTTAGTAAGATCTTGTGAATTACTTCCATTGCTCCATGAGTAAGTATAGGGTGGAGTTCCTTGAAATGGGTTCAAATCAATTGCACCATTACTATCTCCATGACAAGAAGTGTTTGTAAGCGTTGCCGTTGCATTTAATGCTCCTGCTGGTTGCGATACAGCTTCTGATAAAGATGAAGTACAACCATTGGCATCAGTAACAGTTACGACAAATATTCCGGCACTAAGATTATTCAAATCTTCTTGTGCTGATCCATTGTTCCAAGCATAAGTATAAGGCGTTGTTCCACCACTAACCGTTAAGTTAATTGTTCCAACAGGTACACCCAAACAACTCACATCTGTATGAGTTGCTGATAAGGCAATTGCTGCAGAAGGTTGTGTTACAGTAGTTGTTAATGAAGTTGTACAGCTATTCGCATCTGTGATGGTAACGGTATAGGTTCCTGCTGTTAAATTACTGATGTTAGAAGTGCTTGCGCCTGTGTTCCAGCTGTAGACGTAAGGAGAAGTTCCTCCGCTTGCTCCTGCAGTAGCAGTTCCATTGTTTCCATTCCGACAACTTACATTAGTTGAAGAAATTGTTCCTGCTAATGCAACTGCGGGCTGTGTTAAAAATGCAGTAGCTGCACTCGTACAACTATTAGCATCGGTCACAGTAACTGAATAAGTTCCGGATGTAATTCCAGTGAGCTGAGCACCTGTTGTTCCGTTACTCCAATTATAACTGTATGGGGTTGTTCCTCCGCTTACTGTTAATTGTACTGCTCCAGTCGACTGACCAAAACACTTGATATTTACAGATACCGTGGAAGTAGTTAATGCTGCTGCTGGTTGCGTTATAGATACTGATTTTGTGATTGAGCAGTTGTTGACATCTGTAACTGTAACGGTGTAGTTTCCTGCCGTTAAATTATTGGTAGTAGCAGATCCATTTCCGTTGCTCCAAACATAGGAATAGGATGGAGTGCCACCACTCACCGTGATACTTGCGGATCCAGTAGAATTGCCAAAGCATTTTACATTCGTTGCTGAAGTAGTTCCAGTGAGTCCTGCTGTAGGCTGTGTGATAGTTATTGTTAATGAACTCGTACAAGCATTTGCATCAGTTACTGTAACAGTGTAGTTACCTGCAACTAAATTACTTGCTGCAACACCTGTTTGTCCGTTGCTCCATAAGTAGGAGTAGGGACCATTTCCTCCGCTTGCTAATACATTTGCAGATCCGGAATTTCCACCGAAGCATTTAACATCTGCTTTGGTATTACTGATAGAAATCGGCGCGGCAGGTTGTGTGATAGTAGCACTTCCTGTTGTTGTACATCCTTTAGCATCAGTGATCGTTACATTATAAGTTCCTGCAACCATATTCGATTGAGATGCAGTAGTAGCTCCGTTATTCCAGTTATATGTATAAGGTGTTGTTCCTCCAGTTACTGCAACAGAAACTGCTCCGGTATTATTACCATAACAAAGAACATTCGTTTTTGAGGTAGTAGCATTTAATGCTGCGGCAGGTTGTGTGATAGATGCAGATGCATTTACCGAACAGTTATTAGCATCGGTGATCGTAACACTATAATTTCCTGCACCAACATTACTTAACCCTGAGGCAGTACTTCCGGTATTCCATAAGTAGGAGTATGGAGTTGTTCCTCCAGTTACATTCACAACTACATTCGCAGTGGTGTTTCCAAAACAATTTACACTTCCACCTAGAGCACTTGCATTTAAAGCGGCTGATGGTTGAGTGATGGTAACGGT
>CASBQM010000120.1 GCA_949127645.1 Synechococcales cyanobacterium PMM_0036 | reverse complement strand
TAGCTACGGCAACGTCATTCACCTGGGCGAGCGAGATTGCTCAATTCAGCGGCGGCACCAAAAGCTCTTGGAAGAAGCTCCCAGTCCGGCGCTGGATGCAGAGCTGCGGCAGAAGATGGGGGATGCAGCAGTCCGAGCCGCTCAGTCGATTAATTATGTGGGAGCAGGCACCGTAGAGTTTTTGCTCGATCGCTCCGGCAGCTTCTACTTTATGGAGATGAATACCCGCATTCAGGTCGAGCATCCTGTGACTGAGATGATCACGGGGCTAGATTTGATTGCCGAGCAAATTCGGATTGCCCAAGGCGAGAAGCTGAGCCTGACCCAAGATCAGGTGCAAATTCGGGGACATGCGATCGAGTGCCGAATTAATGCCGAAGATCCAGAATTCAATTTCCGACCGCATCCGGGTCGAATCAACGGCTACTTGCCCCCCGGTGGTCCAGGAGTGCGGATGGATTCCCATGTTTATACCGACTACGAAATTCCGCCCTACTACGACTCGCTCATTGGCAAGCTAATTGTCTGGGGAGTCGATCGGACGGCAGCAATTCAGCGGATGCGGCGGGCGCTCCGAGAGTTTGCCATTACGGGTCTGCCAACGACGATCGCCTTTCACCAAAAATTCTGGAGAATCCAGACTTTATACAGGGCGAGGTCTACACTAATTTTGTCGAGCAGATGATGTCTCAATGAATCCCTACACTCTCTTGAGTCAAGCCGATCGCCAGCGAGTCAGCGACGGAGCCGTGTTGCCTATTCTGGAGTCTGGCGCAGCGCGGCAGCTTATGCTGATCTGGTCGCAATTGGGAGACTTTGACAGCCTTGAATATGCCTGGTGGCTCCAGCGGGAGAGCAAGCAACTTCAGGCAGAAGGTCTCGTGATTCGAGCGGTGGGGATTGGCGATCGCGCTTCGGGTCAGCAGTTCTGCGCTTACACCGGGTTTCCATCTGAGTGGCTGTTTGTCGATCCGACCGCAGAGCTACACAAAACGCTTAACCTCTATGCAGGGCTATCCTTCAAGCTTCCTGCCCTATCAGCGGGTCAGAATGCTTGGCTCAACCTGATGCTGATGTGTGCTGGAATCGGCAGCCCTGGCACCCTTGCCGAAGTCTTTCGGGGATATCGGGGCGATCGCCAAGCTCCTCAGCTCATAGCCGATGAAGAAATCGTGAGAGCTGCACCCCTGCCGTCGCTGAAAGGTTCGTTTTTTCAATGGGCAGGCGGCAAAGGCTTCCAGCGACCGTTTGAGCTGGCGACCTTAAGGCTGCGAAACATGGCAGAAGTTCTGAGCCACTGGAACACCTATGTGCCCGACTCAACCTATCTCACCCAACGAGGAGCCACCTTTCTGTTTGATGCCCAGGGAGATTTGCTGTATGAACACCGCGATCGGGGCATCCTCGGCTTCGCGGCAGATATGAGTAATCCCCTGTCGTTTTTGTCGTCTATGGATGACCCGTAGGAAAGTGGGCGCGAACGCGCCCATCCCAACCCCCTAACCTTTTGCCAGCCAAGCCTCTAGACCAATCGGTGCCTGAACCTGCGCCAAAATCGATCGCAGTTCATCGCCTTCCAAAACCTCTGTTTTCAGCAAGGATTGGGTCGCAGACTCTAGCAGGTGACGATTGAGCTGCAAAATCTCGATTGCCATCTCATGGGCGTTGTCAATGCTTTGCTTGACCTGGCGATCGATTTCCCCCGCAACTTCTGCACTCACTGCCCGTCGGACGCTCTCGCCTTCCAAGAATTGCGCTGAGTTCTTTTCAAAGGCAATCGGTCCCAGGATTGGATTCATGCCATACTGCGTGATCGCACGTTCGGCTAAATCCGTCGCTTTCTGAATGTCATCACTGGCACCTGTCGAAACCTTGCCGAAGATGATTTCCTCCGCCGATCGCCCGCCCAGCAAAGTCGCAAGTTGTCCCCGCAGCTCATCTTCTAGCAGCAAAAAGCGATCGACCTCTGGCACTTGCAGGGTATAGCCCAAGGCTCCCAACCCGCGTGGCACGATAGAGATTTTTGAGGTTTTGTTGTTTCCCGGCATTAGTGCCCCTACGAGGGCGTGACCGACTTCATGATACGCCACGGTTTGCCGTTCCAGCGGCGTGAGAACGCGCGATCGCTTCTCCAATCCGGCAACGACCCGTTCGATTGCTTCTTTAAAGTCCGCCATCAGCACCGCTTGACGCTGGTTACGCACCGCCATCAGCGCCGCTTCATTAACAAGATTCGCCAAATCTGCCCCTGCAAAACCGGAGGTTTGGGTGGCAATTGCCTCCAAGTCCACATCTTCACCCAGGATCACCGGACGGGCATGGACGCGCAGAATCTCGGCTCTACCGATTTTGTCAGGGCGATCGACTAAAACCTGGCGATCGAAGCGACCTGGACGACGCAGGGCGGGATCAAGAATTTCGGGACGGTTGGTGGCTGCCACGACAATCACGCCATCGTTGCCGTCAAAGCCATCCATTTCCGTCAGCAATTGATTTAAGGTCTGTTCCCGCTCATCATTGCCGTTGGGATTGTTGCCGCGAGTTTTGCCGATCGCGTCCAGTTCATCAATGAAAATAATGC
>CASBQM010000119.1 GCA_949127645.1 Synechococcales cyanobacterium PMM_0036 | reverse complement strand
TAGGCATAGAGCGCCGGAAAATCCTCCGCGCTGTCGGCAGAGCCATATTCTGCACACCAAGCCCAGCCGATCGTAAATTTATGAAACCGCAGCATATCCATCACGCCGACAGCAGGCAGAGCCGCCGCAAATAAATCAGGGCGCTGAGTCATGCAGGCTCCGACGAGCAGACCGCCATTACTACCTCCGGCGATCGCTAACTTCTGGGACGAGGTATATTGCTGAGCGATCAGCCACTCTGCCGCCGTGATGAAGTCATCAAACACATTTTGCTTATTCAGCTTCATCCCTGCCTGATGCCACTCTTCGCCATACTCGCCGCCGCCTCGCAGGTTTGCCATCACATACACGCCGCCCATCTCCATCCAGACAATATTGCTGGGGGAAAAAGCGGGGGTGAGCGAAACGTTGAAGCCACCATAGCCGTAGAGATAAGTAGGATTCGTGCCGTCCAACTTCAGCCCTTTCTTATGGGTAATAAACATCGGCACCTGCGTCCCGTCTTTGCTGGCGTAGAAAACCTGCCGAGTTTCATAGTCATCAGGATTAAAAGAGACTTGAGGCTGACGAAATACCGTACTTTCATCCGTCAGCAGACTGTAGCGGTAGATTGTGGACGGTGCAGTAAAGCTGGTGAAGCTGTAGAAAGTCTCGGTATCGTCGCGCTTGCCGCCAAAGCCGCCCACCGAGCCGAGTCCCGGTAAGGCAACCTCGCGGACGAAAGCACCGTTTAGATCAAAAATCTTCACCTGGGTATGGGCATCCTTGAGATAGGAGGCGACAAACTGGTGGTTGAGTACGCCAATGCCCTCCAGCGTTTCTGCACTCTGAGGAATCAGTTCACGCCAGTCGGACTTGTGAGGAGCAGAGAGGTCGATCGCCATAATTCTGCGGCGCGGCGCGTCCAAATCCGTCTGCACCCAGAAAACTTCGCTTTCATTGCCAATGAAGCTGTATCTTGCCTCGAAATGGCTAACTAGCTCAACGACTGAGCTGCTAGGATCAGCCAAATCTTTGTAAAACAACAGATTTTTAGAATCTGTTCCTTTCCGGACCGAGATGATCAGATACCGTCCATCTTCAGTGACAAAGCCCCCAAAGCCCCACTCTTTTTGATCGGGGCGATCGTAGATCAGCACATCTTCTGACTGGGGCGTACCGAGCCGATGATAGTAGAGCTTTTGATAGTAGTTGACGGCTTCCAGCTTCGTAGATTCATCTGGCTCGTCATAGCGAGAGTAGAAAAACCCTAGGGAGTCATGAGTCCAAGATGCACCCGAGAATTTCACCCACTTCAGATGATCGGGCAAGTCTTCGCCTGTTTCAATATCCCGCACCTTCCACTCGCACCAGTCTGAGCCAGAAGCAGACAGCCCGTAAGCCATGAGTCTGGCATCTTCGCTAATAGACAGTCCGGCAAGTGCGATCGTCCCATCCACTGAAAGCGTGTTGGGATCGAGCAAAACTCTTGGCTCAGCATCCAGGCTGGGCAGCGTATAGAGAACGCTCTGATTTTGCAGACCGTCGTTTTTGAAGTAAAAATAGCGATCGCTCCCTTTTTGAGCATCGCCCTGTTTGAACGGTGTGCCAAATTTCTCATAGTTCCAGAGCTGGGTAATCCGCTGCTTCAGCCGTTCCCGAATTGGACTTTGCTCTAGGTAGGCAAACGTTACCTGATTTTGAGCCTCAATCCAGGCTTGGGTTTCGCTCGATTGCGGATCTTCTAGCCAGCGGTATGGATCAGCGACGGGTGTACCGTGATAGTCATCCACCTGATTGAGTGGGCGCGATTCGGGATAGATGAAGGAGGGGCGATCGGAAGACATGGCAAACTATTAAGCAACATCTACTAATGTAGGCTTTGTTGCATGGGCTTTGTTGCACAACTTATCAGGGAGGATTTAATGAATCGACAAGAGAAAGCATTACGGCATATCAATAAAGCTGGGCGGGGTATTGAGATCGGCCCAAGCTACAACCCACTTGCCCCTAAAAGAGATGGGTATCATGTCCATATCATCGATCATATGAGCCAGCAGCAATTAATCGCCAAATACGAAAACCATAATGTCAATGTAAACGATATCGAAGAGGTAGATTTCATCTGGAGCGGGCAGAGTTTTGCCGATTTAACCGGGAACCTGAAATACTACGACTGGGCGATCGCGTCACACGTTATTGAACACACGCCAGATTTGATCGCTTTCTTAAACGACTGCGATTCTATCCTGAAAGACAACGGCGTGTTTTCCCTCGCAATTCCCGACAAACGCTACTGCTTCGACTACTATCGGCCGATCACGGGGCTAGCTCGCATTATTGATAGCCATGTCCAGCAGAACAAGATTCATTCCCCCGGCACGGTGGCTGAATATTTCCTCAACGTTGTATCGCGGAATAACCAGATTGTCTGGGCTGCTGATGCTAGCGGCGCGCTGAATTTCATACATACCCCCGACGATGCTGCTAGCCATATGAAGCAGGTGCTTCAAGACAAGTCCTATCTGGATGCTCACGCCTGGTGCTTCACCCCGCACTCGTTTCGACTGATGATTCATGACCTCTATTCTCTAGGACTGATCAAGCTCCGCGAAGTTGACTTTCTTCCGACAGCGGGACCCGAGTTCTTTGTCACGCTCAGTCGATCTGGAAAAGGGATAGAGCAGTCCCGGCAGGATTTGTTGAACCTGATCGATATGGAACTCTTTGAGGTTGTCTCTGAATCTCGCCGCTGATCGCTTGCGCCAGTATGCTTTACACCAGATATGCTTTAAACTGGGAGCATGAACGATTCTTCTCCATCAGATCTTCAGCGATCGATTCAGCAAAGCCTGCGAGATATTGCCTTGCAGATGGGCAAATCGCTGGATAAGGTGACAGCAGCACGACTGTATCAAGAGTCCGACGATCTGCTCAATCACATTTCCCATGAACCCCTTACCTTAGCGCGGGTAGCAGGAACCCTATTGGTGTATGAGGTGCAGAAGACAGAGGTTGAAGAACTGGAATGGTTCAAATCTCAGGTGCAGCAGTGCTCGGATGATGAAGAGGTTGAAGAATTGATTGAATCAATTCATCGAACCGACGGATTATGAGGATCATGACCGGGCTGACTGACAAATCTTTGCCCCGCAACCCCGACCCCTTCTCTCACGCGGGGCTGCGGTGTACATACAAGTCTTCTTTGTCTATGATTCATGCCTCTCAGCCCTCTAAATCCCCCAGAATCGGGGGGATCTAGAGGGCGATTCGGGTAGCAATCTACCTTTATCTGTGGTCGTTCAGGGGGTTAAAAAGTGGCAGTAGAAACTTCAAGGATAATCTGCTAACGTAACGGACATGGAGCCCTCCCTTGCCTTTTCTATCGAGCAGATTTCTCAAGCAGATTGGGAACGCACCCTTGTGAGTGTGAGGCAAGTGGTAGAAGAACTGACAAGACGAGTCGGTAGTGCCATTTCGTAAAGGATAGAGGAAAATAGTAGGAGTTGAGTTTTTTA
>CASBQM010000118.1 GCA_949127645.1 Synechococcales cyanobacterium PMM_0036 | reverse complement strand
CCCCAAACCCTAGCCCCCTCAGCGCCTCTAGCCTCCCCTAGTCGCAAGCTTTCATTTAAAGAAAAGCGAGAATTTGAACAGCTTGAAGCCCAAATTCCTCAGCTAGAAGCCGAAAAAGAAGAGATTCAGAAAACTCTGGCAAACCACCCCCCTGACGGATTTTCCGCTGTGCAGAAGCTCTCAGAGCGGTTGTTAGAACTGGAGAAGGCGATCGACATCGCCACCGATCGCTGGATGGTGCTTTCAGAAATGTAGGAGCGAAAATTAAACCTCTTGCAAATTGGATTAGGTGGAGGCTAAGCCCCCACCTAATCCAATCTAAAAATCCTAATCTGCAAGAGGTCTATTGATGGGAGGATTGGCAGCATGGGAGGATTGGCAGCACTGACGACCGAGCAACTCATGCTCTGGACAGAGCAAGCAAGGCATAAAGCTCGCTATGGGCAAGTTATGACTCGGATTTCGAGGCTGACGGCAGTGCGGTCAGATTGGTTTGCTACCTGTATCGATTGCGCGGGGCAAATAGAGCTTTGGGGGGATACATACTGTGTCTTTCCCTTAATGAGCGTCATCAAGCCCTTCGTGTTGCTCTATCTGTTAGAGCAGTTTGGCATGGAAAACCTGTTTCGATGGGTAGGAATGCAGCCTTCTGATGCACCTTTTAATTCGTTAGATCAGCTCATTGGTGACAGCGGTAGACCCCGCAACCCCATGATTAATAGCGGAGCGATCGCCCTAGCGAGCCGACTCCCCGGAGCCAATAGCCACGATCGCTGTCAGGGCTTACTCACCTGGCTCAACCACAAGGCAGACTGTCACCTAAAGGTTGACGAAGCCACGCTGACCTCAGTGCGTGCTGAGGGGCGAGGAGTTAACCAGGCGATCGCCGATACGCTCGTAGAGCAGGGCTATGTAGCCGCCGCCGAGATCGCCCTCGACACCTACGAGCAAATTTGCTGCCTTGCTGGACAAGTCACAGACCTGGCAAGATTAGGTAGTCTTCTAGCTCACCCCTCTGTGGCGATCGATCCCCAGCATCGCTGCGCCGTCAATGCCCTAATGCTGACCTGCGGTCTCTATGAAGCCTCCAGCACCTACGCCGTGCGGATTGGACTTCCTATGAAATCGGGCATTAGCGGGGCGCTACTGGCAATCGTTCCCGGACAGGGAGCGATCGCTTGCTACAGTCCGGCGCTTGATCCCATCGGCAATCCGATCGCGGGGCTAGCCTTTGTTGAGGCTTTGGCACAGAGGTTAGAGCTGAGTGTGTTTTAGATTTTGGATTTTGGATTTTGGATTTTAGATTTTAGATTTTAGATTTTGAATGAGTAGCGTTTGAACATTGCGTACTGAAAACTACAGCAAGCGCTGACCGATCGCTATAAGTTCAGTCAAGAAACTTGCCCTGACTTGCCATTTTTCCGTCTCCCTATCCTGTTGCATCATTGCCAGATCCTATCTCCCAATTCCTTGATGCCGGACGACTGCTCGTGGATCTCCAGCGAGTCAGCGAAATTGTCCAGAGCTTTAGCGGTTGCCTGGAGCCGGAAGCGATCGCTAAATGCGCCACCGATGGTTTAGTCAACACGTTTGGCTATGCTTTTGCGCGGGTGTGGCTGGTGGAGAGCGATCGCACCTATCTGCGGCTGGTGGCTTCGTCGGGTATGTATACCCGCACAGACGGCTCCTTTGCGCGCGTGCCCATGGGAGCGTTTAAGGTAGGCAAGATTGCCCAGAACCGAATCCCGTTTTTGAGCAACCATTTGGCAGAAGAAGTCTGGGTTAAAGATCGGCAATGGGCGATCGCTCACCAGATCACGGGCTTTGCAGGTTATCCGCTCATGGTAGGCAATCGGGTAATTGGCGTATTGGCGGTGTTTAGCCATCAGCCGCTGTCATCAGAATTTCTAGAAGTTTTGCAAGGGCTATGCACCACGCTGGCGATCGTCCTGGATCACGCGACCCAGCATCAGCAAAATCGACAGACTCAGCCAGAAGCCACTCCATTTTTGTCGGAACAGTTGGCAGCTCTACTAGGGCAGGCGCGCTTTAGCTTGGTGGGGACGGAGCGATCGCTCACCGATTCCCTGATCTATTTGTTAATTCGTACGGCAGAAGTGCTGCGAGATCTCAACTGTACCTACTGCCGCCTGAGCTATGGGGAAACTCAAATTGTGCTGGAGGCAATGGTGTTTCCGGAGGCTGACGCTGTTCCTCTAGAAACGGCGGAAGGAGCCAGTAGGGCAGCAGATGCCCTCGGAGATTTGCGCTTTGCAATTTCCTGCCTGGGAGGAATACTGCAAATCCTTAGCGACACTCATTCAACGGTGCTTCAGGTCGTTTTAGAGGTGCCCTATCCAAGCTGTCTCTTGGGTCTGCCCATCCGAATTCAATGCCGATCGCCTGTTCTTCAAATGGCGTTTACGCATCTCGCATATCTGGCAGGGCTAAGAGTCTGCGGCACTGCCGATTTGACTGTGCCGCTGATCACAGATGATGTCGCCTTGCTGTCGGATTATCCTGCCAATCGGCTGCTGTGGATTGCTGATCCCAACCAGGCTAGACCTCAAGGAGCGATCGCCCAACTCGACCTATTCATCACCCCCGTCCAGCTTCAGGAGGCTGTCGAAGCCGTCCATCAAGGCAAAATTTGGGGCATTGCCGACCTACCTTTAGAGCCTCAAACCCTATCCGATCGGGAGCAGGAAATCTTGGCCCTGCTGGCTCAGGGCTTGCGCGATCGCAATATCGCCGCTCAGCTCTATATCAGCGAACGGACTGTCAAATTTCATATCAATAATCTTCTCACCAAACTTCAGGCTCGGACGCGCTGTCAAGCCATTTATGAGGTGAGTTCAAGAGGGTGGATATAGAGCAGGGTAGAGCGCTGATGGGCAGGCTTTACGGTAAAGTGGCTTTATGTACGATAACGACGACTTAACGGTGCTGGAAGCCGAAATTGACCTCGATCCCCTCGATCACGTGGGGGCGATCGATGCTGAGGAAGAAGTTGCCAAGCCTGATCCCGATG
>CASBQM010000117.1 GCA_949127645.1 Synechococcales cyanobacterium PMM_0036 | reverse complement strand
CCTTTAAGGTGTGATAGTGCTGCTGCGTCAGAATTGTCGTGGGAGCCAGCAGCGCCACCTGTTTGCCAGCCGTAATAGCTTTGAAAATAGCGCGAATTGCCACCTCGGTTTTGCCAAAGCCAACATCGCCGCAGACTAGCCGATCCATCGGGCGCAAATCTTCCATGTCGCGCTTCACATCCTGCACCGCCTTGAGCTGATCGGGCGTGGGTTGATAAGGGAAAGAATCCTCCATCTCTTCCTGCCAAGGAGTGTCGATCGGGTAGGCAAAACCCTGCTGCTGGGCGCGTTGGGCATAAAGGTGCAGCAAGTCCACCGCCACCTTTTTAACGGCTTTGCGTACTTTAAGCTTGGTTTTTTCCCAGGCTTTGCTCGACATCTTGTTGAGTTCTGGGACGCGATCGCCCACCCCCCGAAACCGCGACAATGCCCCCACCTGATCTGCCGCGACACGTAACAACCCGTCGCCATATTGCAGCACCAGATATTCGCGGGTTTCGCTGTTAATCGTCAGGCTTTCCAGCTTCAAAAATTTCCCTACCCCATGGCTCTTGTGAACCACATAATCGCCCAACTGGAGCTTATTGGGATCGACCTGTTTAGAGGCTGCCTGTCGCCGCTTACGAATGTAGGTGGGCGTTGCCAGAGTATGCTGCCCAAAAAACTCGCGGTCTGTGACTACCACCAGTCGGAATGTGGGCAGAATAAAGCCTTCCAGCTCCGCCAGACCTGAATACTTGACTGCCGTGGGAATCCGCTGAGCTTGTAGCTTGTCGATCGCCAAGTAGTCACGGGGGTTAGGCACAAACTGCGCCGGACAGTCATGCTCTTGCAGCAGGGCAACCGAGCGAGAGGGCTGCGCCGAAACCAGCCAAACGCCAAAACTGCGATCGCGCTCCTGTCGCAAAGTTTCCGCCAATTTACCAAACTGGTGTGGCGTAGAGGGCACCGGACGACTAGACAAATTCAGCCCTACGCCCTCCTCAGCCAGCTCAGACAAGTAGAGGCGATCGAATAGCTCAACTTCTACCAAAGAGTCGGCAAAGCGGCGGTGAATCTGGGGTAAGCGCTGCGCGGCTACCGCCAGTTCTTGCCATTGCTCATCGGCGTGTTCAAACCAACGATCGCCCTGTCCTCGGCACTGCTCGGGTTCGTCGATCGCCACCAGCATATTGTCTGGCAAATAGTCTAAGAGCGAGGCGGGCTGCTCAAAGGCGACCCCCAAAAACCGCCGCATTCCCTCTAGAGACTGTCCGGCTTGTAGGCGCTCTAGCTCTTCGGCAGATAGGAAAGTAGAGAGGTCTTTTCCCTGCGTTGCGTCTGCTTTTAGTTTCTCCAGAATCATGGGGCTAAAATTAGTAGTGGTCAGCACCAGCCGCTCTGTGCTGTCAAGCGATCGCTGCGTTGAAGGATCAAACTCGCGGATTTTGTCTAGCTCATCGCCAAATAGCTCTAGTCGCACGGGCAGTTCTGAGGCTACCGGATATACGTCAATAATGTCGCCTCGGCGGCTCCACTGTCCCTCAGTTTCCACTAACGCTACGCGCTCATAGCCCAAGTTGGCAAGCTGATGGCTCAAGGCTTCTAGATCAATTTCCATGCCCCGATTGAGGGTGACGCAGTAGCGCCGAAAGACCTCCGCAGGCGGCAAATGGGGCTGTAAAGCGCGATCGGTTGTGACAATCACCATGCTTTTGCCGTCCGATATGCCTTCTCCCTGCAAGTCGGCAAGCACCTGTAGCTGCCCCCAGGTCATCTCCGACTCCGGATCAAATGGCTCGTAGGGCGAGGCTTCTGAAGTCGGATAGAAATGCACCGTCTGCCATCCCATCGCCTCAACTTGAGCGGCCCAGCGACCTGCCTCTTCTAGGGTTGCCGTCACCACGAGCAAGGGACGCTGCTGAGTCTGCGCCAGAGCCGAAGCCACTAAGCCTTTGGGCAAGCGGGCGATACCGTTGAGGATCAGCGCGTGCTGCTGGCTCAGTTTGGTCAGTAGTTCTGAAGTGAGGGGCGATCGCCCTAGTGACCGAGTAATTGAAGAAAAAGCCATACGCACTAAAGACAGAGAGCCGAACGGGGAGCCTAGAGGAAGCCTACAAGCCGCAAAACTGGTAGGTAAAGGGATGATGATACATCAAATTCCTATCTCTTTACTATTCTAGGAAGTTGCAGAGTGAGTTGTGTTCTAAGCAGGCTATTCAGCTCTGGAGTTGACTCTAGATAGACTCCAACCCTACTCTTTTTCGGGAAATTGCTGCATGAAGGGTGACGGCGCAAATGCCGGACAATAGCCGTCTGGAGTCACCTTGAAACCCAACAGTGGCGAAGCTTGATTCCAGCAGCGCTGTCCCCGACAGTGCAGACAGTTTCCACAACACTCTGTCTGGATATCGGGCGCAGATTCGCTCTGCTGCAAAAGCTCCCGTGGAGTCAGTCCGCGTAACACCAACTCTTCGCCTTGCCAGCGGGCTTCCACCAATCCCGTATCGGCGAAGCTTTGCCAGCGCGAATCGTCCGTTACAGCGCTAGGGAGTGTGATGCTAACCGCTGTCTTGAGTTCGCTGATCTCCGCTTCATAGTGAGTTTCAGGTGCGGCAGGCTGCAAAAAAGTTTCGCCGATCGGTAGCTCAACCCGAGTTCCGGCATCGGGCATATGCAGGTGATAGCGGTTTTGCAGCTCTTCCAGACTGGTGAGGTCGCTAAGGTAGGCAGGTGAACCGTGAACGAAAATGACGTGTTGAGGACGCAGATTATGAATAAGCTGCGTCGTGCTAGAACCATCACCATGATCGCCCAATAGATAGGTTTCTAGCATGAGCTGTCCCGTCTGAAGCTGTGCCTGAAGCTCCGAAGATGCCGTTAGCTTCTGGGCGATCGCCGCCTCAATAGACCCAATCCGTCCCGGCTGCTGAGGCACCAGCATTAGCCAAGGCTGAGTAGTAGATTGATGGGCAGATTGAAAGTATTGGCTTAGGTCGACGCTCTTATCGGTCAATACAATGCAGGGTGACTGCTTCAGCAAAGCCCGCTTTTCTTCTGGGCTAATACCCACCGGAAACTGTCGCACTCGCGGTCGAATCCGCTCATCCCAAAACAGCGGCTGGTGACGGGCAAAGTTTTGTACGGTGGTCGGGAAATGGCTCAGCATATCTAGGTAGGCATTGCAGCCGATCGCCACGCTGCCATCCACCCAAATATTTAGATCGCGCCCTGTAAAATGATGATGGCTTCGCAACAGCATTAACAGCTCTTGTCCTAATCCCAAAGCAGGAGTAGGCAGCAAGACAGACTGGCGATCGCCCACGGCTCTGTGAATTCTCTCGGCAAGCTGGTTCTCCTGCTGTCGGCGGTGAGGGAATCGAGCCGTACCATAGCTACCTTCCACAATCAGCACGTCAGGTTTGATGCCCCGCAGATCTTCTAGCGGCAGACCATCAACCAGGCGCGAGTTGGACAGCAAAAAATCTCCAGTGTAAAAAACCTTATAGGAGCGCTCTTCAGTCCTGTAGGTTAGCAACATCGCCGCCGCCCCAGGCAGATGCCCCGACGGAAACAGCTCAGCGCTTAGCCCCTCCCGAAATTCGACGGGCGATCGCCAGGGCAAAGCCTGACAGTTGGTCTCTTTACTGCGATCGAGAGACAGAAGATGGGTCGTCACCTCACTAGCGTAAATGGGCACCTGCGGAAAAGCCTTGTGCAGCGCCGATAAGCCTCTAGCATGGTCAGAATGCGCATGGGTGCAGAGTACTAGATCAACAGGCGAAGACTTCTTAAATTCCGCAACCCAAGGCTGAATATTACTCAGTCCGCAATCCAGCATAATTCGGTGAGGACCCATCTGTACTATTAGACAGACTCCCTCATCGGCATGACCCACACCCAATGGCAAGCATTCCAATAGTTCCATGACTTGCCCTTACGACCTGCTCTCATGACTTACCCTCATGACTTACCCTCATGACTCAACCTCATGACTTAACCCTAGTGAGCAGAGCCATTTCCATGGTAATTATCAGTGTCGTAGAAGCCATTGCGTGTGCCAAAAAAGAGGCAGGCAATCATAAAAACAGGAGTCAGACCCAACAAGATTAATTTGACATCCATAGACTTTTTAGTACCTCTATTGTTCAAATCGAACTCTCAAACCAGCAATATCTTTACGCCAGTAAGACCTCAGCTCAATTATGGGGGAAAACAGATTGAATAGACTGACGATATGCTAATTCTTTAGAAACATATATTTCAAAAAAAGGTCAAAAGCATCAGAGTCAAATAATAAACCTCTTGCAAATTGGGTTAGGTGAGGGGCAGCACCCCACCCAACCCAATCTAAAAATCCTAATCTGTAAGAGGTCTAATTAAGAGTCAAATGATTAAGTCATGATCCATTGCAAAGCGAACCAACTCAGCTCGATTGTTGGTTCCCGTCTTGCGAAATAGGCTGCTGACGTACTTTTCTACCGTCCGCGAACTTAGATGAAGCCGATCGCCAATCTGGGCATTAGACAGACCCTCCGCCAGCAAGGTCAAGACCTCCTGCTCCCGCTGCGTCAGCCCGATCTTGGGTAGGGCAGAGGCTCTAGGAACCTGTGCAGCAGCCGCGCCTTCAAAGACTCCAGCGCTGCTAAAAGGTTGAACGGGCTGTAGGTGCGATCGCCACTCGGATTGAATGAGCTGCGATCGCTCTAGCAAATTCCGAATCACGGCTCCCAGCTCCTCCAGCTCAAAAGGTTTGGGCAAGTAGAGATCGCACCCTAACTGATAGCCTCGAATCCGTTCATCGGTGCTGGTTCGAGCCGTCAAAAAAATCACGGGCAGCAACCGAAAAGCCGTCTGATGCCGTATTTGGCGCATTAGCTCATAGCCATCCATTCCGGGCATTATGACATCGGTGACAATCAGATGTGGCTTGTACTGCTCAACCATCTCTAGCGCTTTACAACCGTCTTCAGCCATCACCACCCAATATCCAGAAAATTCTAGATAATCACTAATGGATAGCCGAGTGCCTAGATCGTCGTCAGCAACCAGAATAGTTAGAGGCATGGGGCATGGAGATATAGCATATTCACCCTACGGATTCCTAACTGCAAGCCCAAAATTCTAAGTCCAAAGTTACACGGCTCTACATCAAATTAAGTTGAAAATCAATGGACAGGCAAGAAACTGACACATCTAATTCCACTTCCATCAGCACCAGCCTACAGAATAAATTTGAGGTGATTAACAT
>CASBQM010000116.1 GCA_949127645.1 Synechococcales cyanobacterium PMM_0036 | reverse complement strand
CTGGTAAACTTTAGGATAAATTTTCTGAAGTAAGCGTTATACTCTTTGCATTATTTCTAGATTTTTTCATGAGTACACTCCTTGTAAGTTCGGATTCTGCTTCCCAGTCTCCAACTATGCTGCGACAAGTCGTTTTATGGATCGGGGCAAATGCAGGAGGAGTAGGTAAAACAACCCTAGCTGTCCATATCGGTTATGAAATGGCAAATCGAGGGTTTGATGTTGCTCTGCTTGATTTAGATTCAAACGGCTCCATGAGTTTGTTTTGTGGCTTACCTAAAACCGCCAAAGTTCAGAACACGATGGCGGCAGTCTTCTCTGAAAGTTTTGCTGGCAATTGGCCGCTTGTGACTCCCAACTGGAATGCACCAAAAGGTAAGCTTCAGGTTTGCCCTGGTGGAGGGGTGATGTCAAAGGTAACAGATAACCTTAGCTCACGCCGTCGCCGTGAATATGTCTTGGCAGATCAAATGCAGACCTATCCTCTCCCACATCATCTCGTTATTCTAGACTGTCCGGCAACTTTGGGGACTTTGAATGATGCTGCTTTGGCTGCATCAACTCATCTACTGGTGCCAGTTCAGTTAACCTATAAGTCCATTAAGGGATCAGATGGGTTGCTGGAATGGTATCGCTCAGTCTGTCGAGATTTACAGCTCAATCCTGCTCCGGGGATTCTAGGATTTGTTCCCAGTCAATATGATGGCAGTGAAGCAGCTCAACGTAAGATTTTGTCTCAGCTTCCTGGAAAGCTAGCCAAAATTAAAATTCATTGTTACCCCCAAGTTCGGTATTCTTCTGAATTTAACAATGCTAGCGGCAAGGGAGTGCCATTGCATCTTTACCGAGGTAATCATGAAGCCTGTCATGATTTCTCAAATATTTGTGACGACTTAACAGCTTTAATTCAAGGGGATAAGCAGAATGGCTAGAGTTGCTAACATTGACGATTTAGATTTCTTTTCCTCAGAAGAGCAAATTCAAGAAATAGAAGGAAAGTTAGAGGAAGCTCAGCAGAAGTTAGTCTCTCAAGAAGAACTCATTGCGAAACTACAGGCTGTTGCAGGAACTCAGATCACCTCAAATAATGCGACTGAAATCAGCTTGTCCATTAAAGCGATCGCCCGCGACCCCAGTCAAGTTAGACGATGGTTTGATCCGATTAAACTTGCTGGCTTAACAGCCTCAGTTCAAGAAGTTGGCATTCGAGAGCGGCTCTGGGTGCGTCCCCTCTCCAAAAATAAGTATCAGCTGATTGCAGGAGAGCGGCGCTATCGAGCTGCGATTGCAGCAGGACTAACTGAAGTGCCGGTTGTCATTTTAGATGTTGATTCAGATCTAGCACTCACGCTTTCGCTGGTAGAAAACCTACAGCGAGAAGACCTCAATCCAGTTGAGGAGCTAGAAGGCATACTGAGGCTGCTTGCCATGCGCTTAAAAGTTTCGACAGAAGAGGCTATTAGTCTGCTTTACAAGATGAAGAACCAAGACGAAGGGCGAGTTAGGGAAACCGGTTTCCCTAACGAACAGGCAGACTTGATTAAGGCTCTCTTTACCTCACTGGGGGGCATTACCTGGCAGTCTTTTATTAGTAGTAGATTACCTTTACGCAATATTCCAGAAGATGTTTTAAACGCACTACGTCAGGGAGAAGTTGAGTTTACCAAGGCAAGGCTGATTGCGCGGGTAAAGGATGCAGCAGCTCGACAAGAGCTTTTACAAGAGGTGATTGGGAACAATCTTTCCCGTTCTGACATCCAGGCTCGCACCAAAGTAGTTAAGCCTGCGACGCCTTCTCTGAGAAATCAGTTCAAAGAGATTTCCAGCCAAATGTTGAAGTTACCAACCTCAGAGTGGGACAACCCCAAAAAGGCGAAGAAGATAGCAAATTTGCTTCAGCAGTTAGAGGGGTTGGTCAACAGTTTTGAGGTTTAATGTCTTGCCTCTAGAGAACTTACAGTACAGACTGGAATAGATGCACAGGATATTCACAAAGTATGAGTCTGATTTCTCCGTCTGAACAAGGTTAAATGGTGGATGTGTGGCAAGGTCAATTTATGGTTACTGAGGTGCAGAAAACGACGCTGCCAATTAATTCATTGACTTCTACCCGCAATGTTGTTCAATAGCTGGTCACTCTTGCTTCTATTGAAGACAACACCCTGGGTCAGGAGCTATGGGTGATTTGGGAAGTGGTGCTAGGAGGCAGGTACATGAGAGGGCAAAATTGCCGACCTCCAAGGATTTGATTCACCCAATCGCCTTGATGTTTTCCGGGTTGCCGTGCGCTGGGGAGCCGCCTCAACGGCAAATATTCGCGCGATTCAATCTCCGTTTCGCAGCAGCATTGATATTGAAGATTATCAGCTTGATCCGATCGTGTGAGCCATCTCAATGCCTCGCGCTAAATTGCTGACAGCTGATGATGTGGTACTAGACAAGACGATCAAAGCTGGACTAGTGGCTTCAGAGCCAATCCTCCAGCAGCCAGTGCGGCAGATTTTGATCATTTGCCCCTCTTTACTGCAAACTCAGTAG
>CASBQM010000115.1 GCA_949127645.1 Synechococcales cyanobacterium PMM_0036 | reverse complement strand
GGGTATCCACCACCTGGACATCGGCGGCTCCTAGAATTCTAAAAACATCAATGTAGGTTTCACCTGCCTCCTCTGGCTCATTAGTAGCCGCCGTCAGCACGACAATTCGCGCCTTTCTGCCCCCCGCCAAATCAATAAACTCCCGCAAAATCTGGCAATCCTTATGCCGATCTTCTGCGCCACCAATAATGACGAGCGCCCCTTGCGCCGCATCCAATCCCACTTCAGCCCCTAATCTAGATTTATTTAACGGCTCCATTTTCTCCTTGTGTTCCGCAGTTTTAAACTACAGCCTATTCAGGTAATTGATCCCAAGCTGCTGCATTTGCTGCAAAATCCAATCTTGATGCTGTAAGACGATCGCCGAAGGTTGTTCAACCTGGTAAATCTCTGGGCCTGGCAACACGGCAGCTAAAAGAGCCGCTTCCTCTGAAACTAACTGGCTAGCTGGCTTGGCAAAAAAACGCTGACTTGCCGCCTCCACACCAAACAGGCGATCGCCAAACTGAGCCACATTCAGGTAAACCTCCAAAATTCGCTGCTTTGACCATAGCAACTCTAGCAGCACCGTAAACCAGGCTTCCAAGACCTTGCGTCCTAGGCTCCGTCCCGACCAAAGGTAAAGGTTTTTAGCGACCTGCTGACTGATGGTGCTGGCACCGCGCAAATCGCCGCCCTGCTGAGAATCTTCGATCGCCTGTTTCAAAGCGTCAATATCAAACCCATGATGGCTAGGAAACCGCTGATCTTCAGCCGCGATCGCTGCTAGCGCCATATCCGGCGCAATCTCACGGTAGGGTCGCCAACGATAGTCATAAAGCTGAATTTGCCCATCCTGAAACACAGATTGCAGCATAAAGCTAGAGGTAGGCAACGGCAACCAGCGCCAGGGCAACACCAGCAGGATTGAGAGGAGGAAAAGAGCGATCGCAAATTTAGCCGCTTGCGACAGCAGCCAACGCAGCCAGAATTTGTGACGCTTGCGACTCACCAATCGGACTTGGGCAAATTAACAGCACTCTTAAAGATAGCGCGAGTTCAGACGATCGCCTAGGATGCAGCTTTGGTGTGAGTATTCAGAAGGTCGCAAACTTCGGCGAGGCAAAGCCCTACGATTTTAGTTTTCGTTGGGCAAATCCTCATTGCTTTACAGGTTTCTTTGTGTAGCTGTACAGGCTAGCAAAAAAGCTTATCTTTCGGTGGTTAATCCACTAAAAGATAAGCCTTGAAGAAGTTCAGATGCTTAAGCAGTCAATTTACACGGCGCTCCGCGTAGATTGATTAAGTCGTGACGATTTGTTTAATGACCCTATCATCTTCAACAATGCCAAGACTCCGCCCCTTCTTGCTTTCTTCCTGAGCAATTCCATAGAGGGCTAACCCAGTTCGCAAAACATCTGCCATATTTTTGCCAGAGTCATCTGCCAGTTTTTGTAGCAGCTCGTAGGCTTCAGGCGTGAGATCTAAATTCAATCGTTTTCTCTTCGGCGTTCCCTTGTCAGTCACCATACAAAACTGTTCCTTTGCTGAATGATTAGGTGTTAAGCCCCCAGTCTTATATTATATAAGACACAATTTTTATGTGCTTTTTTCCATAATCTTTATACAAGCTTTTGATTTGCATCAAGATCGGGGAGCTGGGAAGATACACCATTTTTAGTGGATGATAAACATATTGACCCCCTGAAGAGCAATGTGGGAGAAGCAATAAGGTTAGGGCAATAAGGTTAGGGCAATAGAGTTCAGAGCGATCGCCCTATCTTCTCTAGCTCCTCTAGATCGGCTTCAGGCTGACTAGTCTTCAATGCAGATGGCGATCGCGGCACAGTGCGGTTGCGGGGTCGGCGACTTGCATTCCTCACAAAGCTGCCATAGAGGCAAAAAACATGAATGAGGATCTTGGAATAAACTTTACCAAAGGGCAGGGGCGCGACAGACCGAAGGTACCGAACTTTAGAAAAAGACTGAATGTTCAAAGATCTAGGGGTTAGAGGCTTAGTATTCATAGAAAATCCTCTGGGGCGGTGGGCAATTAGAAGGCTCTTGTGGCTTGTGTTTTGGGTGGAAGCGACTCGACTTAAAGCGACTCGACTTAAAGTGGCTCGACTTAAAGTGGCTCGACTAAGAGCGTAATGTTGGTTCTCCCAATTACCTTGACGACTGTGCCTGAACGAACATGAATATTTTGAGGACACAGGGCAGGCCACCAAGAGGCTCGAAAGCTGACGCGTCCGATCTGATTAGGAAGAATATCATCGCTGACGATCGCCAAATTTACTTCATAGTTCGCTGAGGCTCCCGATGTTTCGTTCATAGTTTTGTTCAGGGTTCCGCTCAGGGTTTTGGGGGCTGAAAAAGGAAAGGCTGACCCTGAATTTGTTGAGGAGAAAATTCGTATCATCTGCACTCCTGGAGATAAAGAGGGAAAAAGAAAAGCTAAATTTGAGCTTCTATACTATATTAAATACATATTTTTTGTGTATGTCAACTCCATTTTTTATTCAATTTAGGTGCCTTAGATCAAGCCACTCTAGATCCTCTCTAGATCCTCTCTAGATCCTTTAATGCAGGTGCGGCTGTCTAGGGG
>CASBQM010000114.1 GCA_949127645.1 Synechococcales cyanobacterium PMM_0036 | reverse complement strand
CGAGCAGGGCAATTGCCTCAGCTTCAGTCGAGACATCTAAGGGGACGATGATGCGATCGGACAGAGCCATATTTTTAACGGTTTCTCACTGTATTAATCGAGCAAACTTATTTTTGCCGACTTGAAGAACTTTACCTTGCAGATCAGCCGCACTCTCGAAAGTCAGGTCTACATTTTGAATGCGATCGCCCTCCAGCCGCACCGCACCTCCCTGAATTTGCCGCCGTGCGTCAGAACTGCCGCTACACAGCTTGGCAGCGCTCAACAGATAAAATAGCTTTACTGGAAACTGAATGCCTTCCAGGGAAAATTCCGGCACGGCATCCGACGAGACGCTATTGCCTTGAATTAGGGTAAGGGCGGCTTTTTGGGCAGCTTCTGCCGCTTCTGTTCCGTGATATTGGCTTGTGACTTCTAGGGCAAGCAGCTTCTGGCGATCGCGCGGCTTCTCCGGCATTTGCTCTAGCGGCAGATTGGTCAATAGCTCAAAGTAAGACTTGATCAGGCTATCCGGCGTTTTCTCCAGCTTCGAGTACATAGTCAGTGCGTCTTCCTCAAGCCCAATGTAGTTGCCCAGCGATTTCGACATTTTTTGAGTGCCATCTGTGCCCAACAGCAGCGGCAGCACCAGCCCAAACTGCGGACGTTGCCCAAAATGTCGCTGAAGATCGCGCCCTACGCCCAGGTTGAACTTCTGATCGGTGCCGCCCAGCTCCACGTCTGCCTCCAGAGCAACCGAGTCGTAGCCCTGCATCAGGGGATAGAAAAATTCATGCAGATAAATCGGCGTTTCTTTTTTGTAGCGATCGGCAAAATTTTCTTTTGCCAGCATTTGCCCGACCGTCATAGTTGCCAGCAGCTCTAGAATTTTGCTTAAGTCAATGCCGGATAACCATTCTGAGTTGTAGCGAATTTCCAGCCGTCCGGGTGTGTCAAAGTCCAGAATTGGGCGAACCTGATCAAGGTAGGTCTGAGCGTTTTGCATCACCTGCTCTGCGGTGAGCTGCTTGCGGACTTCAGATTTATCGGTAGGGTCACCAATGCGGGCGGTAAAGTCGCCAATTAGCAGAATTGCCTTGTGTCCAGCGTCCTGAAAAGCGCGCAGCTTGCGAATCACGAGACTGTGCCCCAGATGGATTTCGGCACCTGTGGGATCAATGCCAAACTTAATGCGGAGGGGGCGATCGCTTTTGAGAATCCTTTGCTCTAAATTCTCGTCTGGATGGTCAGAACCAGGTCGGTTGGGAAAAATCTCGCTAGTGCCCCGGTGCAGCCACGCAAAAGCAGATAATGTATCCCCAGAGGGCCGGGTGTTTAAAGATTGTGTCTGAGGTGATTGATCAGCAGCCATACTTGGCAAATATCCACTTAAATTCGCTAAACTCACTGCATCGCCTGAGCCTACATTGTCTGAGCCTACATTGCCTAAGCAAATTGACTCAGCAATATGCCCATGCTCCTTGCAGACGGACTACTACTATAATTGCAGGAACCATCAGAGAATTGCAGGAACTCAGAGAATTGCAAGCTGCTAAAGCCTAAATGACCTAATCTAATTTACAGCTAAACTTAACAAAGCCAGTATTTAGCCAGACTTTAATCTATAGCCAGACTAAGGAAAAAAACCGCTGTGTCGTCCAACCCTGCCAGCCATAAATCGGCGAAAGCCCCCCTCACCCGTAAGTCGGGAGAGGCTAAATCTCCGGTTCTACACTACTTGCAGGGCGTTGCCCAGGTGACTGCGGGAACAATCCTGGGGATTACGATGCTAACCAGTTCGGTGGTCGCAGGGGGCTTAGTAGGCTTGGCAATTAGCTTTCGCAACCTGCCGGATGTGCGCGTCCTCCGTACCTACGTGCCCTCAGAAACTAGCTACATCTACGACGTTAATGGCAAGTTGCTAGACAGTCTGCACGACGAAGCCAACCGCGAAGTGGTGGATCTCAATGATATTTCCCCCAACCTGAAGCGGGCGGTACTGGCGATCGAAGACAGCTATTTTTATTCTCACCACGGCATTAACCCAGTGGGAGTAGTGCGGGCACTTGTAGCCAACTTTGCCGAAAAGCAAACGGTGGAAGGCGGCTCTACGGTGACAATGCAGTTGGTGAAAAACCTCTTTCTCAACCCTCGACAAACGATCAATCGCAAGGTTGCCGAGGCGGTTCTATCGTTACGACTAGAGCAGGTATTCAAAAAAGACCAGATTCTAGAGATGTATCTGAATCAGGTTTATTGGGGACACAATACCTACGGCGCAGAAACCGCCGCCATGAGCTACTTCAACAAGCACGCTTCAGAGCTGACCTTGGGCGAATCGGCAATGATGGCGGGACTGATCCAGGCTCCCGAAAACTACAGTCCGTTTGTCAACTACCAAGTGGCAAAAAGACGGCAAGCCACCGTGCTAGATCGGATGCGGAAACTCAACTGGATTACAGCCGACGAGGAAGCTGCCGCCAAAGCTCAGCCAATCCAGCTTGGGCAAATCACTTCTTTTCAGGGCAGTCAGGCTCCCTACATTACCGACGCAGTGATTCAGGAGTTGAGCGATAAGTTTGGCAGAGATGCAGT
This sequence comes from Synechococcales cyanobacterium PMM_0036, assembly GCA_949127645.1. Taxonomy (GTDB): domain Bacteria; phylum Cyanobacteriota; class Cyanobacteriia; order Elainellales; family Elainellaceae; genus Drouetiella. The sequence continues at coordinate 2,556 of CASBQM010000114.1, read as the reverse complement.
GCTGAAGGGCGGAATGCGCATCCAGACGACGATCGATCTAGACTTGCAGCACAAAGCCGAAGAAACTGCCCGTGAGGGGTTGGGTTCTGTTCAGGGACAGGGGCTATCCGCCGACCAAATTTCTCTGGTTGCCGTTGACCCTCGCACCCACTTTGTCAAAGCTATGGTAGGCGGCGTGGATTATAAGCAAAGTCAGTTTAACCGAGCGACCCAGGCATTGCGTCAGCCCGGATCGTCCTTCAAGCCTTTTGTCTACTACGCGGCGTTTGCCTCAGGTCGGTTTGACCCAGACAGCACCATTTCTGATACCCCCGTCAGCTATCCTGATGGCGATGGCTACTATACACCGCAGAACTATGATGGTGGCTTTTATGGCGTCATGTCCATCCGGCAGGCGTTGGCGCAATCGCGCAACATTCCGGCGATTCGGCTGGGGCAAGAGGTGGGCATTAACCGCGTGATTGAGGTTTGTCGGACTTTAGGCATTAAAAGCCCAATGGAGCCTGTCACCTCGCTGCCTTTGGGTTCTGTCGATCTCACGCCGTTGGAAATGGCAAGCGCCTACGCAACTTTTGCCAGTGGCGGTTGGCAGTCTCCCACGACAACGATCGTCCAGGTTGTAGACAGTAAAGGAAATGTGCTGCTAGACAACACGCCACATCCGCAGTTAGTGCTTGACCCTTGGGCAGTTGCGGCTCTAGATGAAACGATGCAGGGTGTAATCAACAGCGGTACGGCAAAGGCAGCTCAGATCGATCGCCCTGCGGCGGGCAAAACTGGAACGACCTCTTCTGAGCGAGATATCTGGTTCGTGGGCTTTGTGCCGCAGCTCTCAGTCTCCGTTTGGGTGGGCAACGATGACTATAGCCCGATCGGAGTAGGTGCGACGGGCGGTAACTATGTGGCTCCCATCTGGCGCAACTTTATGAATAAGGCTCTAGACGGCGTGCCCGTCGAAAACTTTAAGCCCCGTTCAGATTTTCCTCACCCCTAATAGGTATTTTCTTTTACTAACAGCAAGCTGTAACGCAGGCATTGCTCACCTTACAGCTTACTGATGCAGATTCAAGCTGACGTAGAAGCAGGCGTTTTCTCTAACACTAGCTTCGATCGCTTGACCAGTTCGGGCACCGGGACGGGATAATCGCCTGTGAAACAAGCCGAACAGAAAGTGTTGGTATCTTCACGGGTGGCGTTTAACATACCGTCCCATCTGAGATAGGCGAGAGAGTCTAGACCCAACTGCACCTGAATTTCGGCGATCGACTTGGTAGCTGCAATCAACTGATCCTGAGTATCGGTATCAATGCCGTAAAAGCAGGGATGGGTAACGGGCGGCGAAGAAATCCGCATATGCACCTCGATCGCTCCGGCTTCGCGCAGGGCTTTAACTAGCTTGCGGCTCGTTGTGCCCCGCACGATCGAATCATCCACAATCACAATCCGCTTGCCCTTCAATACGTCTCTCAGAGGATTGAGCTTCATGCGAATGCCTGCCTCCCGCATCGCCTGGGTCGGCTGGATGAAGGTGCGACCTACATATCGGTTTTTGATCAGCCCTTCTGCATAGGGAATGCCCGACTGCTGCGAGAAACCGATCGCTGCCGGGATGCCCGAATCTGGTACACCCATGACCAGATCGACCTCTTCAAGCAGCGGCGACTCTATGGCGAGCTGCCGCCCTAGTCTCAGCCGATAGCTGTAGAGACTTTCCTCATTCATCACGCTATCCGGACGGGCAAAGTAAATCATTTCCAAGATGCACAGCTTGCGCTCAGCCTTAGCTGCCCACTGGAAAGATGCCAAGCCTTGCTCGGTAATCCACACCAGCTCACCGGGTTCTACATCGCGGAGATACTCTGCCCCAATGATGTCAAGGGCGCAGGTCTCTGAGGCGATTACATAGCGATCGGGCAAAGCATCCTCTAGCAGACACCGATCGAGCGCACAGCGATCGGGCACTTCTTCGCCGCCCTTGAGAACACCAATCACTAGAGGACGAATGCCATTAGGATCACGAACGCCCATGAGACCATTAGGCGTAGCGATCGCCAAACTAAAGGCTCCCTGACAGCGCTTGAAGGCGCTAATTGCTCCCTCTAGCCAGCCTTTGCCACCGTTGATTTCTTGAGCAATGGCGATCGCAATCATTTCAGAATCAGTCGTAGTAACAAACTGCACGTCCGTATTTTGCAGTAGCTCTGCCCGGAGGCTAGGCGTATTGACCAAGTTGCCATTGTGAGCTAGCGCCAGCTTCCCTAGCCGCGTCTCTACCAAAGCAGGCTGGGCATTCACCACGCGGCTCGATCCGGTCGTGGAGTAGCGAGTATGCCCCACAGCCAAATTGCCCTGCATCCCCTCAAACATCTGCTCATTAAACACTTGAGAGACCAGCCCCATGCCCTTATGAAGGTGAACTATATCTCCATCAAAGGCGGCAATTCCAGCAGATTCTTGTCCTCGATGCTGCAAGGCATACAGTCCGAAGTAGGTGAGTTTGGCGACATCTGCTTCGGGCGAATAAATGCCAAATACGCCACAGGCTTCCTCTGGCTT
>CASBQM010000113.1 GCA_949127645.1 Synechococcales cyanobacterium PMM_0036 | reverse complement strand
GTAACGTTACACCGTGATCGTCTCCCTATCGTTCATGCCTCTGAGGTTGTAGGCATGGAAGATAAGCCTGTTGTGGTAGTTTTACCCAGCGACAGCGATCCTAAACCCGCCACGGTTTCGCAGATTGGGCTGGCTATTGGTTTGGGGGTGGCGACGATCGCCACTTGTCTAGAAACCGCAGGGCTAATGTTGGGATTCGATTTATTTACGGCTCCTGCCCGACTCCTGGAAGTCCTGCCCATTGGCGCAGGTATTTTGCTGACTTTAGCCGTTCATGAAATGGGTCATCTGTGGCTGGCAAAGCGCTATCAGGCTCGACTGCTGCCGCCCTTCTTCTTGCCCGTGCTGCAAATTGGTTCTTTTGGAGCTATTACACGCTTTGCTTCCCTGTTGCCTAGCCGCACCGCCCTATTCGACATCGCTTTTGCGGGGCCAGCCGTTGGCGGATTGACCGCTTTAGGAATGCTGATTACAGGGTTGCTTTTGTCTCACCAAGGCAGCTATTTTCAGCTTCCTTCAGAGTTTTTTCAGGGATCGCTTTTGGTGGGGATGCTTGCCAAGATTGCGCTAGGAGATGCCTTGCAACAGCCTGTGGTTGACGTGCATCCTCTTGTAGTGGTGGGCTGGCTAGGCTTGGTGATGACGGCGATTAACCTACTGCCTGCCGGACGACTTGACGGTGGACGGATCTTACAGTCTATCTATGGTCGTAAGGTGGCGGCTCGTACCACCATTGGCACGCTGATTGTCGTGGGCTTGGCGGCTTTGGTCAATCCGCTGGCGCTATACTGGGCGATCGCTATTCTGTTTTTGCAGCGTGATTTAGAACGTCCGGCGCTCAATGAGCTGACAGAGCCAAATGACACACGCGCCGCATTAGGTCTGCTTATTCTGTTTCTGATGGCGGCAACGCTGCTGCCTTTGACCCCCAGTTTGGCAGGTTTTCTGGGTATCGGCGGTTAATTTTAGAGGCTATTTTTTAGAGGCTACTTTTTAGAGGCTAAATCTACCATGGCAGTTCCCCCGGTCATTTTGGTGTTTGATATTAGTGCGCTGTCTGTGTCTTCTCCTAGCGAGTGGCAAGAGTTTTCGCGGGTCGGCAGTTGCTATATTCCTCAGGTCGTTTATGAGGAAATGAAGCTGATGTTTGATCGATCGCCCGATCCTGACTTAGAGCGAATTGCCAAGGCCTTTAACCGCTTTTATGCCTCTAGTGGCTGGCAAATCACGGATGCTAATGCCCATCATCCTACGCTCAAAGTCGGATCTGGGCAGGCTTTGACGCGCCGATCCAGAGTCTCGTTGGCAGTGGGGCGCTGCGCCTTTGCCCTGTCCCAAAATTTTTCTAATAGCTTGGTGGTGCTGGTCTCTAAAGACCGAGTTTTGCTGCAACGCCTCTATGAAATTCCGGTGGTTAATCTATGCGGCATTACGGGAGAGTCTTTGCTGCAATGGAGCCGCACCGGACAGCGCCCTATTGCCGTCAGCCAGAAGTTTCAGCAGTTTCGCACCGCCTATGGGATGCCTCCCGCCGCCCCCTATCAACGCACTTCTCCAACCCGAACGGCTCCCCAAAATTCTAGACCCACGATTGCTCGAAATGCTGTTTCAACTCCCGATTGGCTGCCCGATGTCATGTCCCTGATTTTGGCGGCAGCAGGATTGGCGATCGCTGCATACCTCATCTGGTTTCTCCTGAATAGCGCTGATCTAAAAAAATACTGGCCTCAAACTCAGGCTCCCAATGTCATTGCCGCTCAAAGAAATATAGGCAGCAGTTGACAAGAAGTCTCTCCTTTAGCTAATCTAGTAAAAGTGAAAAGGAACCTGCCCCCATCGTCTAGAGGCCTAGGACACCTCCCTTTCACGGAGGCGACGGGGATTCGAATTCCCCTGGGGGTATTGAAATTGAATAATTTGAGATGTACCCTGTGAGCAGTAAACCGCTTACAGGGTATTGTTTTGGGGCATTACTGCATTTTAGGAGATAGCCAACAGTAGCCAACAATACCCGGTGTTTTTTAGGTCAAATTTTAGGCATATTCCCTTCAATGGGTTTCTCCAACCTCTTTACCCACGCTAGGAGAGCGATCGTCCATGCGGGAATACCCTTATTTTCAAACAGTGGTTGCCAACCCCAACGAACAGTGCTACCTTTGCCCTGTCTGCTCCGAATACCTCCAAGCAAGGGTTTCACCGTGACCAGCTATCGCTTTCCTGATAACTTTCTGTGGGGTGCAGCTACCTCCGCTTACCAAATTGAGGGAGCCGCCGATATTGACGGGCGCAAGCCTAGCGTCTGGGATACCTTTAGCGCCACTGCCGGACGAACGCTGAATGGTGATACAGGGGCGATCGCCTGTAACCATTACCGCACCTATCGTGAAGACATCAAGCTGATCGCCGATCTTGGTATTCAGCACTATCGCTTCAGCATTGCCTGGTCACGGATCATGCCCGACGGTCGTGGCAAGGTCAATGAGGCAGGAGTCGATTTCTATAGGCGTTTGGTAGACTGTCTGCTGGAGCATGGCATCACTCCCCATGCCACCCTGTTTCATTGGGATAGCCCTCAGGCGCTAGAAGATCTGTATGGCTCCTGGCTTAGCCGAGAAATGGCGCAAGACTTTGCCGACTATGCGACGGCAGTTGTGACTCGGCTAGGCGATCGCGTCACAAGCTGGATGACCCTCAACGAAATCACCTGCTTTACTCACCTCGGCTATGGAGTCGATCGTGTGCCGCAACACGCCCCCGGTCGGCAGGTGGGCAGCGAAAGCGAGGTTTGGCAAACGGTGCATCATGCTCTGTTAGCGCATGGGTTGGGCTGTCAGGCAATCCGCGCTGCCACGCCACAGCCTTGCTCGGTGGCGCTGGTAGACAACTTTGCTGCGACGGTGCCCATCACCGAATCGCCCCAGCATATTACTGCCGCCCAAAAAGCCTTTGGCAGCTTCGGCTACAACGGCGGCATTCTTTTGCCTGCGCTCACCGGAGCCTATCACCCTAACTTTTTTAAGCCGGGAGCCGCCGCGCCCAAAATTCAGGAGGGCGATCTGCAAATTATTCATCAGCCGCTCGATTCACTAGGCTTCAATATCTATTGCGGTACCTATGTGCGATCGGCTGAAAACGAGTATGGCTTTGAAATTGTCAACTTCGCCAAAAGCTATCCGCAAATGCATATGCCCTGGCTATTCTTGCAGCCGGAGTCTGTCTACTGGGGCATTCGTCATATTAGTGAAACTCTGGGGCGATCGGATCTGCCGATCTTTATCAGCGAAAATGGCTGCGCTACTGAAGACGAGGTGAACTGGAAAGGCGAAGTAGTAGACAGCGATCGCATCCTTTACCTACGTCAATACCTCAAATCTGCCCATCGTGCCGTCAGCGAAGGCTATCCGCTTCGAGGCTACTTTGTCTGGAGTCTATTAGACAACTTTGAATGGTCATGGGGATACGATCGCCGTTTTGGCATCATTCGAGTAGACTTCCCCACGCAGAGCCGTACGCCAAAATCCAGCGCCGACTGGTATGCCGAGTGTATTCGGCAAAATCGGGTGGTCTAATCAGGAGTTCAGTTCAAAGCGGCATTGCTGAATACAGGTGTGAATTACCCTCATCCCCGACCCTTCTCCTCAGGGAGAAGGGAGCTAGATCTCTTGTTCCCTCTCCACTTGGGAGAGGGCTAGGGTGTAGCTTGCTTCCCGAAGGGTGGGCGGATTTTGCTGTTCATACTGCTATTCAGCAACGCCTTTAAAGCAAGCTCCCTCGCTTCATTTGCTCTCGCTCGATCGCCTCAAATAGCGCCCTAAAATTGCCTTCTCCAAAGCCTTTCGCCTGGTGATATTGCTGATTTACCCAGCCTATGCGCCGCTCAATTAGCTCGAAGAAAAACGTCGGCTGTGGAAAAATTGGCTGGGTGAAGGCTTGCAGGAGTAGCGCCTGAGGTAGATCTTTTTGCCAGTCTACCAGCACTTCCTGATGGGCGATCGCCTGCCACTCTGCCTCAGATAAACTGAAGCCAGGACGCTGACGAAGTGCTTCGTAATAGCCAAAGGGCACAGGTAGGAAAGCGAGTCCTCGCTGGCGAAATTGGGCGATCGCTTCCACAATACCGCTCGTTTGCAGGGCAATATGCTGAATACCTGTGCCTCGATTAAAGTTCAAAAATTCCTGAATTTGCGAACCTGAGGAAGTTGGCTCGTTGATAGGCAACTGTGCCGAACCCGCTGGATGGGTCAACACCTGGCTACACAGGGCAGAGCGATCGGTCTGGATCTCGAAAGTCTGCTGGCGCTGGAAGCCAAAAGCCTGCTCATACCAAGCGATCGCTTTTCTCAACTCTCCTGCTGCCACATTCAGCACCACATGATCAAAACCTGTAATCCAGCCCTGGTTTAGATTTTCCTCTGGCTGTGCGGATTGCTCCACTAACGTATGGCGCAGATCTCCCCAACCTTGAATCTGAGCTAATTTCACGATTCTGTGAGGCTGCTGAACGAGCTGAGGCGATCGCGTCACTGTTGCCCCTGCGCTAACGGCTTGGGCGATCGCTGCCTCCAGATCCACCACCTGAAACGCTACATCCGCAACGCCCGCAGGATGATTCTGTAAGTATGTCGCTACAGGGCTTTGAGCCGTCTTAGCTGAAGATAGAAAAATGCAAACCTTGCCGCTCTGGACTCTTTCTGTATGAGTCTCTGTGTCAATCTCTGGGTGAGTTTCCGAATCTGCGTAGATTTCAGGACTCGTCCATTGAGCGATCGGTTGAAAGTTGAGACGCTGCACAAACCAATCGCGCCAAGTTTCAGCATCTTCCACATAAAAGTGAACATGATCAAGATTCATAGCCTGTCAGCATCCAGCTAGTTGCTTAAACATTTTGCCTTGTCAGCAAAAATTTTGCGTCAATCCACTGGCGGAGATCTCGGGCAATCTGGGATTTTAGAGCTTGGGGAAAAGCTATCGGTAGGCGACCGCGATCGCTTTGTCTAAGATAATAGGCTTGTAGTGGGCGGCTGGGAACTGATCGAGATGGCGGAACAGGGCGATCGGGTTTTGCACACGACAGGTAAAAAATTCGGTCGCAGCCTGACCATCGGGTAGAACTTTGACTTTGGCAGACAAATCCTTAGGTTGCTCCCCTTGCCAACGCCATTTGACCTGAGGCGGAGGCACTTCAATGAGGCGATGATGACTCCAGTCACAGCGCTGCCCTAGCGCGCCAAACTCCTGAAGTTCGCGGTGTAGCAGCGAAGCCAACAAAAACGAACCTGGAGAGCGATCGCCTTCAATGGCATCCATAAAATGCTTAAGCGCCCCCTCAGGCTGAGGCGGGTAAGCCATGTCTTGATGCTTCGCTAACGACTTCTCTAAGTGAGCAATAGTGCCTAGTGATTCT